>JAQBYJ010000149.1 GCA_027622555.1 Verrucomicrobiota bacterium | reverse complement strand
GCTGTGGGCGTAGGAGATTTGAGGGGTTCATTCCTTAGTACGAGAGGACCGGGAATGACGTGCCTCTGGTGTTCCGGTTGTCGTGTCAACGGCACCGCCGGGTAGCTAAGCACGGAATAGATAAGCGCTGAAAGCATCTAAGCGCCAAGCTACTCCCAAGACGAGATCTCCCTTACCCTTCGGGGTACTAAAGGGTCCTGGTAGACTACCAGGTTGATAGGCTAGATGTGTAAGTTCAGTAATGGATTAAGCTTACTAGTACTAATGACCCGTGAGATTTGATTAACATCGCTACAGGCAGGCGTTTGTAGCACCCACGCAGTTTAACTAATTTTTCTGATCTGCTTTCAGATCTTATGACGTAGGCAATAACTATATACACGTCATGAACCACTCTGGTGACCATGGATGAGGGGAAACACCCGTTCCCATTCCGACCACGGCCGTTAAGCCCTCAATCGCCAATGGTAGTGCAGCCTCGATGCTGTGCGAGAGTAGGTTATTGCCAGTATTATGACCCGGATTTTCCGAAAGGAAAATCCGGGTCTTTTTTTGTACGGTCTTCGGCTAGAATCGGCAAAGGCATTTCTAAAGCAAGGTATTCTTAAATTCTGTATGGATGGAGGTTTCAAAATCGGAACGGTGTTATGTGTATGGGGGTGTGGTGGATTTGCGCAAGGGCGCAGCCGGGCTGAGTGCGTTGGTGGGTAAGCCTGATCAAGACGCACTTTATCTGTTCAGCAATCGCGGGCGCAATCTATTGAAGTTTCTCAGTGTGGACAATCAAGGAACCTGGGTGGGAACGCGCCGCTTGCATCACCATCGCTTTGACTGGCCGGAAGATCCCCAGGTCGCCAGCAGTTAACGGCGCAAGAGCTGGCCTGTTTGCTGGTGGGTGGAGACGTAAAAAAGTTGCGGTTGAAGCACCTATTGGCTGGCAATTAGAGCGTGTTTATGTTTGTATTCAAAACATGCTTACGCTTGAGCAGCAGCATGAAATCCAAAGCCGCAATGCGGTGCTGGAGCACCAGCTCGAAACGAGTAAGCGCACGACTCGAGAGCAGGAACAGTTGATAGCAGAGCGGGATCATCGCATCGAAAAACTCAAGTGGGAAATCGCGGCACTGAAGCGCAAACTGTTCGGTGGCAAACAGGGAGAAACCGTTAGCGATGAGCAATTGCAACTGGCCCTGGCGGAGCTGGAAGCCGAACGGCGCGAACTGGATCATCCTCAAACCCGTATCGATAACAACCTCACCGAACAAAGTATCCGGCCCTGCAAACTCGGGGCCAAAAACTGGTTGTTTATAGGACATCCCAGGGTTGGCCATCGCAGTGCGGTGATCTATACTCTGATCGAGTCGTGCAAACGCCACGCCATCGAACCTCAGGCATACTTTACCGACATCCTGACCAGGCTTCCTTCCATGACCAATCCCAGGCCGGCCAACCTTACCCCCGACAAGTGGAAAGTTCAGGGCATTTAAAACGCCGGACGGATACAAAGTTCTCGGTCTTCTAGATGATTGGAAATTTTTGAAAAGAGAAAGGCCTCTGTGTTACCGATCTTTCCTTGCCATACACGTTTGTTATCCGGAAGAAGATCGCCCACCTCCAGTCATCTTCAACAAGTATGAAAGGGAGAGACTGCTCTTTCCAATAGCGTTGAAGATCTGTTGGACTAATCAAATGGGGATAGACCGATCCGCGTAGAAGAAGTATCCTGCGCGCCAATCTCAGAATTGGTATGATGCTACTGCGCCACCTGAAGAGTCCACATAATGGTTCATTTCAGTGGGAAATCCTCGGGCGGATTTATTGGAATCAATAGCAGGAAGTATCCAAACCGAAGCGAAAATAAATAGACTGAACATCAACCCAAACACAGCATAGGGAGCAATGGGTGGATGTTGTTTGATTTTGAATATTGTGACCTCAAGGGCGAGTGCTTCCTGATAAGACAATGGAGGATTGTTAGGTGAAAGAGAGGTCCGAGTTGATGTTTATAGAGCTCAAATGCGAATCCGTAAATGACTTTGATAGACGCATGTTCTACCGTGGATTATAAAATCTCTATTCCTACGGGACAATGGTCGGATCCCATGACTTCGTTTAGTATAAAAGCGTTTTTCAATTTCGTCCTCAAGTTTTGAGAAATTAGAAAGTAATCGATTCTCCAACCTACATTGCGGCTTCGAGCGCCCATTCGATAACTCCACCACGTGTATTGATCAGGTTCCTGGTTGAACTCTCTAAATGTATCAATGAAGCCCGATTGAATGTAATTATCGAAGGCCGTACGCTCTTCAATGGTGAACCCAGCATTACGTTGGTTCGTTTTCGGATTTTTTAAATCGATTTCCTTATGGGCGACATTGAAATCTCCGCAGGTCACGACAGGTTTGGTTTTTTCAAGCTCCTTGAGGTGCTTTAGATACAAAGCGTCCCATTGTTGAGTACGGTAGTTTAATCTTTGCAGCTCCTTTTTTGAATTAGGAGTGTAGACGTTTACAAGAAAGTAGTTGGCATACTCCACCGTAATGACCCGGCCTTCTTGGTCGTGTTCGGGGATCCCCAATCCGTAGCTAACTGACTGTGGCTTAACTTTGCTCAAAACCAGCGTACCTGAATATCCTTTTTTCTCGGCTGAGTACCAATGCTCGTGGTAGCCAGGAAAATCGTAATCTATTTGATTCTCCATTGCTTTAATTTCCTGGAGGCAAAGGACGTCTGGATCTTCCCTGGCCATCCAGTCGGAAAAGCCTTTATTCAAAACTGCGCGGATTCCGTTTACGTTCCATGATATAAGTTTCTTTGTTTTCGGCATGATTTTAAGGAGGGTAAGGGAAACAGCTGATATGCAAGATATCAAGCGAAGGGTTCTTGAATGCAAAAATTGTTGTTTCGATTTATTTTAAAAATATTCTTATCGATTGATAATGATTTGTTTATGGTGATTGCTCTATTTTTTTATTCGACTGCGACTTTCCCTGCCCAGCTGGGTTCTTTCTGTAACAATCCATTTCGGATGGGAAACACCTTTAATGACATCAACAAATGGCTTTGAGAACTTCGTGAGAAGTTATCAGAATATGGTCTATACAACTGCAGTTCGGATATTGGGCAATGAAACCGACGCTCAAGATATCGCACAGGAGGTATTTCTACGCGCCTTCAAACACTACGAATCCATTTCGGGAAGCGAAACGGCCGGGGGTTGGTTGAAAACAGTAACGCGGAATTTGTGCATAAATCATATTACCCGCTATCGCAATCGATGGACTACTTTTACGGACCAATTCAGTAAACGCGGTAATGAAGGAGATGATGGCGAAATCGTTTTGCCTGAGGATGAAACCAGTAACGTCGATTTGGACAACCTGGACAGGAGTGAAATCCTGTCGAATGCGCTTGAGACGCTTCCTGAAAAGCAGCGCGTACCTCTCGTTTTGTATCATTTTGAAAACCTGAGCTACGACGAGATCTCTAGCCAAATGAAAGTTTCGCTAAGTAAAATAAAAACTGATATTTCCCGAGGGCGTCAGGCCCTCAAAAAAGTACTATCTAGAACCATGGAGGATACTCATGAATTCAACGCCTGAAAATAATGATGATAAGCTGGATCGGCTGTTGGACCGGTCCCTCAACAGTCTTCCTGAGCGTGAAGCGCCAAAAACCTTACTTCCGAATATCATGGCACTGGTTGCCCAAGAACAAGAATCGGTAAGGTTATCCTGGTTTGTTCAACTGAAGTGGCCCGTCGTGGCCATATCGGCCTGTTTTGTTTTTCTGACAACTTATTTCAGCAATGACATTTTCCGCATGGTTCTCGGCCTGCTTAGCAGCGATCAATTTGCGGGAGAGATTCAGGGAGTGAATTCCGGAATCAGTATTTTGAGTACGCTCGGCAATGCCTTAGTCAAAGTTGTCGATATGGTCCCAGCGCCAGCGTTATATTCTGTGGCGGCCGCGCTATTCTTCTTTTCCGCTTTTTCCTGTGCCGGAGTTGGCACCGTTTTGTTCAGGCTTACCAAGGGCAGTGATTCAATTACTTCCCACAACGCAATTTAGTTATGAAAATTCTATACCCAACCTTAACTCTGATACTGGCTTCCTGTACCTTCGGGCTTCGGGCCCAAGAAGAAACTGAGCAAATTCAACCTCAACCCGAAGAGGTTCTGGTTCCTGCGGTTGAGGCGGACATAGCCAAGGAAGAAGAAGCTGAAACTGTTTTTCGGGGCGATGTGATCGTATTTAATGATAACAGTACTTTGGGTCCGAACGAGAGATCGAAAGATATGATAACCATTGGTGGAAATTCCAGCTCTTCCGGCTATGTGGATGGCGACATGGTGACTATAATGGGAAAATCTGAACTTAACGGTTATGTCGATGGCGATTTTATTGTCATCATGGGTTCTGCAGAATTGGGACCCGAGGCAGAAGTTGACGGAGAGGTGGTTGTTATTGGTGGGCGAATTTCTCGACACCCGGATTCCAAAATTGACCGTCAAACGGTTAATATCCCCTTCCTCAGCCCTGAATTAGAAGATCGGTTCCAAGAGCTTCCTTTAATTATCCATGAGTGCGTTTTTCTTGGTCGGCCCATTTCACCGAATGTCCGAATTACGCTGTACGTAGCAGGAATATTTTTAATTTTCTATCTTCTGTTGGGCGCACTGTTTCCGCGGCAAATCGAAAAGAGCCGGAAGGCGATCGAAGACAAACCCCTTCAATCATTCTTTGCTGGGGTACTGGTCATGGCTTTATACATCCCTTTCGCAATAATTCTGGTACTTACCATCATCGGAATATTGCTTATTCCGTTACTCGATATTGCACTTCTTTCCATAGCTGTTTTTGGAAAAGCCGTTTCGTTTGTTTTCATAGGTAGGCAAATTGCGCGGGCTATTCGGGTTTCATTTCTGGAGAACCCCATTCTTTCTATTCTGATCGGAGGCCTCGTTGTCTATTCGCTCTACATGATCCCATTTTTTGGCCTCTTCCTCTGGATCATTTTATCTATCTTGGGTCTGGGAGCCGTCTGCATTGCAATCGGCGATTCCATTTCCTCAAGAAAAGCTGAACACCAGCGAAATACACCACCTCCATTGCAAGGTCCCCATTCACAACAGGCTCAATCAGGGTCAGCAGCTCAATACAACCAGGCACCTGTTCAACCGGGCACTGCTTTGAGTCAAATTGACAGCGCCACTGCAGTTACATTCTCAAGAGTTGGATTTTGGTGGCGAACCTTAGCTACCATTATTGATATCATCTTGGTTTCTTTGATCACTTCTATTTTGGAAATCGCAATACCACTGGTTCCTTTCTTCGTTTACTTTATTGTTTTCTGGGGCTGGAAAGGTTCGACGCTCGGCGGTATGGCTTTGGGCTTACGGGTTCAGAAAATTTCAGGGGAACCTATGGATTGGTCTACTTCATTTATTAGGAGTTTCAGCTCGATCGTATCCTTTTTACCACTTTGCCTGGGCTTTTTCTGGGCAGGCTGGGATCCCGACAATCAATCCTGGCACGATAAAATTGCTGGAACGACCGTTGTTCGAGTGCCCAAAGGCTACACTTGGAGTTAAATTTCATCGAAGTAACAGTCAAAAAGGCTCTCTCAGAAATGGGAGAGTCTTTTGTTTGCCTGATTGATATTTAAGGAGCATTAGTTTTGTCCCCATTTAGAATTCATCCCATCCATGGTTCAAAAAATCCAAAGTATCTGGGACTGGCTCCTCGAATCCTTTCAGCTGATTCTTGGCGGTTTATTTTCCAATGCGGTCGTCGTTATTGGATTCTTTTTGGCGATCGTGATTATATTGCGGATTTTCCGCGAGCAGCGAAGACCTAGCAGCATTTTCGCCTGGAGCTTTTTCATCCTTTTGACTCCACCGCTGGGTGTCCCTCTCTACTTTATCTTTGGTGGAAGGAAGTTAAAAAAGAAGATTAAGACAAAAGGACTTCTAACCCAGGCAGCCGATTCAGCGCCTAGTATTTATCCTGTTTGCGATCAGTTCGATTCCGCCGGAAATAAAGTAAGATTCCAGATGGACGGTCAAATTGCGTTCCACAACTTCTGTAGGGCGATCAACGAGGCCGATCGGGAGATTCATATTCTGACTTACATACTTGCTAACGACGAGGTGGGTAAGGAAATCCTTCAATTATTAACAGAAAAAGCCAGGCAAGGTGTCCATGTCCGCCTTTTGGTGGACGCACTAGGTTCATTTCGAAGACCAAAGAAAGAGATCGCCAGGCTCAAAGAGGCAGGAGGAGAAGTGTTCACTTTCATGCCAGCTTTTCCTTTTCAAACGCATGGGTGGGCGAATTTGAGAAATCACAGGAAAATTGCTGTATTTGATAATCGGAAATGTATTTTGGGCGGACGAAATCTTGATACTCGTTTCATGGGCAGCAATCCCGATACTCAGCGTTTCTATGATCTTGGAGCGACTTATGAAGGCCCCGTGGTTGAATATTTGAATGGTATTTTTATATCGGATTGGGCGTTTGCCAGTAAGCAATCACTCAATAATATTTCGGGCTTAATTGTCGAAGCTCCCAACTCTCAAGGTCAAAGTAAGGTTTCAGGAATTGCAAGTGGCCCTGATGTGGAGGGTGATCTCCTTTACGAGCGTCTGGTAAATATTATCCAGGAATTCAACGAGGAGTTAATTGTTGTGACTCCGTATTTTATTCCCGATGAAGTGCTCCTGCGTTCCTTGATCGTGAAGGCGCATCGAGGAAAAAGAATTACGCTCGTTCTTCCGGAAAAATCGAATTGGGCACTTGTTGATTTTGCTCGAACTCAATACTTAAGGGAATTGCACCAGGCCGGTGTGAAAATACAGTTATTTACGGAGGGGATGGTTCATGCGAAGCTCGTACTTTCTGACAGGAAGTTGGTGCTGCACGGGTCAGCGAACTTTGATATTCGCAGCCTATTTGTGAATTTCGAGATTGGTATGATCCACACATCTCTTGAGGATATTGAACCCATTATCAAATGGCTCGATTGGTTGTGCGATCGTTGTCGTCCCTTCGGAAACCAACGGGAATTAAATCCTCCCAAGGTGCGAAAAATTTTCGAAGAAGCGGCCCGGCTAATTGCTCCATTGCTTTAGTCAGCGTGAATAGTATTCCTTAAATAATTGCTTCGAAGGGTCTCTGCCAAACAGCTTGAGCACTTTGTACCGGATTACTAATGACAAGACTTGTAGAAACCTGCTGGAGGCTTTGTCCTTTTCCCATCTCCGGGCTGAACACACAATGTCGCAATCCAATAACGCCAGATCTCCTTCCTTTTTGAGAAGCGCTGTTAACTCGACATCTTCCATCAATGGAATGCTTGGGAAACCGCCCAACCTTTCTATGGTTGAGCGTCTAAAGAATTGTCCTTGATCACCAAAGCTGTTTTCCTGCCACAATGCTCGCAGGTCATTCAACGCTTCGACTAAGAGCAGAACCGGTTTTGGTTTGGTGTTCATGAACCTTTGCCCAATGGCTCCGCCAACGATTTCAGGATTTAGTTTCAAGGTGTGCATCATCTTCTCCAAAGCCCCTGGGCTGATCTGAGCATCTGCATGGAGGACCAAAATTACATCGGAGTTGCTGTGGGCCACACCTTTTGCGATCTGATATCCTCGTCCCATCTCGCTTTTAAGTAATTGCACGCGGTTTCCTTTGACCATCGACCTGGTATCGTCTGTGGAACCACCATCAACGATTATTATTTCGTCAACGGTTATGGAAGATTGCTCAATTGACGAAAGGCATGTGTTCAAATGGGCACCTTCGTTCAATGTAGGAATGACAACTGAAAGAGTATTGGTTTTCTCTGTTATGGGTTTGTGCAATAGTTTCCGTAAACTCCGTAGAAATAACGGAACCCATAATATGTAGAAGGGAATCCATTGGATCCGAAGATAAGTCATCGGCTGATACCATTCACCACTCTTTCCAAATTGCGCCCAGGCCGAAAAATAAAACGCTGAAAGCGCTAGTAAAAACAGCCATGGCAAGGTTGGGAAAAATACCACAAATGGTAGCGCCCAAGTTAGGTACCAATAGTGGACAGTTGGTGAAAGCAGAATTAGACTACCAAAAATTATAAAACTACCTTTCAGAACATCCTTAATCCGAATTGTAACAACAAGCACCACCACCATTAAGATCAGCGCGGACAGCTTTGAAGCGGACTCTCGACTTCCGAGATAATCAATAAATAGATGATTCAACGAACCGTTATGGGACATACTTCCACCGTAGTGAAGGATCCCGTTTATCAGGTTTGGGAAATCATTTAAAAAAAGCAGAGAGAGTAGGGCTAACGGAACCACAATCCAGAGTGCCTTTACTGAGCGTTTCTTCCAAAAGAGTAATGGGATTAGAAGCACGCTTATGATTTTTATTTGGATGCTAAGCCCAAGAATTATCCAGGCAAGCGATGTCTTGTCTTTTTCAAATAAATAAAGGGATGAGAGGGTTAAGAAAATAAAGAGAGAGTCGAAATGCGCCTCACCGCTAAAGGAAATAATTGTCAACGGACTCAGGGCGTAGATCAGACTGTTTCGAAGTGGAAGGTTTCTTGTATTTAATATTCGGATAATGATTCCCAGGGCTGCCAAATCCATCAAGCCGAAGAACAGTTTGTAGATCCAAAGATTGTAGCTAACCAAATTGAGTCCGGCAAATACTGCCAAAGAGAGAGGAGGATAGGCGGTCGTTTTATCGCGATGATTCATGCCTTCCCAGAATCTATCCCGATATTGCTCCCGTGCGGGATCATCGGCATTCATCGAGTAAGGACTCTCGCCTTCCAGGAGGAGTTTCCCTTCCCAAAGGTATCGATTCACGTCGTCGCTGGTCGGAAATCCCGCCATTAGCAAACGACTAATAACCGCAAGGCCTACAATGATAAAAACGGATTTCTTTGGGTTACGAAGATCTGGGAAAAATGCCCAAACCAATGTTCCGGTAATCGCCATCCCAATGTAATAGATGATGAGGGAGGAAGCATCTTCCGCCAAAGAATCAGTCAGGCCAGCTGCAAGCGTGAATCCCAGAAAAACAAGAACCGAAACACTAAAAACGAATGGCCGCAGGAACTGATTCAAAGTATTCGCCTTAGGCGGTTGCAGGTGCGGTTTCTGGCTTCTTACTTCGCCCGGTCAATCGACTGATTACGGTTCCTTGAATCAATCCGAGAATCCCAATATAACCAAAGCCGATGGCGTAAATAACTAAAAAGGGCGCGACGAACCATTTCTTCAATGGGAAAAACTGCACAATGGAAAACCAACAGTATGCGCTTAATAAGATTTCAAGTACCGGAAGAATTGGCATCTTGACCGAATAGTTTTTCAGCCCTTTATCACCTCTTTTAGGTGTTCTGATAAATCCGCTTGGTATGCCGAAAATCGCTTCAAGAACTGCACGCGTATTGGATATCGCGATACCTACACCGGTGAACATGAGCATTGGGATTCCAATTAGTCTGCAGGCCCAATGTATATCCGCTTGTTTCTGACTAAACCAATAGAGCGTACTCGGCGCGAATGTCGCTAGACTCATCAAGCTACCGATTCCGAGAAACATGCCTGTGGTAATCTTGGTTTCTGCTGCAAGAATTACCGGTAATCCCAATATCGCAAGCATCACCATGAAGGGGTGAATCGAATAATGTGTCAGGTGAAAATAGGCTTGGACTTTTTGAAAGAAACTCAGGTCGGATTTTAAGAGTTTGGGGAATAGCTTGATCGCCGTTTGAATGGATCCTTTTGCCCACCGGAACTGTTGGCTTTTGAAGGCAGCCACCGTTTCCGGCACCTCAGCCGGTACGATGACATCCGGAACGAAGGTTGCTTTCCAACCAGCCAACTGGGCTCGGTAGGATAGGTCGAGATCTTCAGTAAGGGTGTCATGTTGCCATCCGCCCGCATCCTCAATTGTTTGTTTTCTCCAAATGCCGGCCGTGCCGTTAAAGTTCATAAATAATCCCGAAAATGAGCGCGCACTCTGTTCGACAATAAAATGACCGTCGATACCCAATGATTGGGTCCTGGTGAGTAAGGAATAGTCCTTATTCAAGTGACCCCAACGTGCCTGGACCAATCCAACTTTGGCGTCATTGATGAAAAAGGGGACCATGCGTTTTAGAAAGTCTTTTTGAGGGACGAAGTCACTGTCGAAAACGGCTAATAGCTCTCCCTTTGCCTGGCGTGTTCCTTCCTCTAACGCACCGGCCTTGTATCCATTCCGGTTATCTCGGCGAACAATGGTTATATCCACGCCCTCGCCGCGAAGGAGCTCTGCTACTTCATCTATGCGCTTACAGGTCTCGTCATTCGAGTCGTCGAGAACCTGTACCTCGTGCATGCCGGCGGGGTAGTCCATAGCCGCTGCCGCCCGCATAACTCGCTCTGCAACGTTTAACTCATTATAGAGTGGAATTTGAGTTGTTACCTTGGGGAGACTTTGAGGATCGTTCCAAATATTCAGATTGGCCTGCTCGATTTGCGCATTCGTTTCCCTGCCTTTTTTAAATGTCTTAAGATAGAGCCATACTATCACATAACAGTTTACGCCGTACGAAAATAAAAACAGCGATGCTAGGAAATAAATAGTTATTATGATTAGGTCTATCATGGAAAGCCGTCTGAGCTAATTTGATCCCGTAATCTCAAGAGAAAAGATATCGGGTTAATCCTATATCGGACGGGTGATGAAGTTCATTTATTCCGGAGTAAACATGAGGCTTTCGCTCAGCCTTTGGGTAATCCCGCTCTTCCCGGAAATGTAAGTTCCGCAACGGCCGATTTATCGAGCTGCCCGAGTCCCAATTCTTTAAGCTTTTCGTATTGGTTGAAAGTGGCCTTTGCCAGCGGAAGCGGAATTGAGATTGCCCCGAAAAATGGAGACCCGTTGTGCTTAGGTTATAATTTAGATTCATTTGATTCGTT
>JAQBYJ010000148.1 GCA_027622555.1 Verrucomicrobiota bacterium | reverse complement strand
TTTCAAGCCTTAATACTGGTTTTCCAAAACTTTATCATGCGCATTTTACGGACAACCAGCGGCTTTTCGAACAGGGTCTAGGTAGAAACATGGGAATGGAGAGGCTTTCGAATTATTTTATAGTCAACCGTTGACCGAAAATGGGACCTGAGATTGCTTGGCCAGTTTATCCGCTCGACGCAAAAATACAGTGAGAACACCTGCTATAGCAAAAAGGACAAAGGCTAGCGTGACGAGGATTCCTGCTTGTTCACGATCGATAAGCGATAATGACGCCATGAGAACGGCAATGACGACCAGAGAAATAGCTACCATTTTTCCAGGTAATGAATCCACCTTGACGGCAGGTTCCTCGTGAAAAGCGCGTTTCGCCTTCTGTGCACGCTCCCATCCAGAGTGTTCGTGTTTACCAAGCAGCTCCAAGAAAATCAGAATTATAAACGGCGTCACTACTCCTACAAGCAGGTCGGCAATTCTCCTGTTTTCCGCGATCCATCCCACCAAAGGTTGAAGAAGATCGACATCCGCCAGGAACCCTCCTTTGGCCAATGCAAATTTAATAATATAGGCCGATACAAAACCGGCAACGGTCGTAAACCAAACCGCTTTCAGACCAATCTTTTTTGAGAATAATCCCCAAACCGAGGGGAGAAACAGCGGGACGTATAACAGCGTGTTGATATCAACTATAAATTTCGTGTAGCCGTATCTTGGAATCAGTAGCGCTCCCATAAGAACGACCAATCCTAGAATAATGGTTATTATACGCCCGACGAATACCAGTTGAGTTTCAGTGGCTGACTTCGCAAACGTGCGATGATAAACCTCGGTAAATGCACCCGCAAACACATTGAGACGAGTCGTTGCCATGCTGGCAGTAGCCGAGGCCATCGCCGCCACCATCAAACCAACCATTCCAGCTGGAAGGACCAACTTACATGCGAGGATATAAGCCTGCTCAGTATCCGCATCAGAATTGATGACGCGGTAAAGCAGTGGAGGCAGCATCCAAAAAATGGGGCTGACCAGATACAATGCAGCAATCAGGTAAGCGGATTTTTTAGCATCCTTTTCGGTCGGCACACAGACCCACCGCTGAACAAATGACCAATCGGCCGCAAAGACAAAAAAGTTAACGATCATCCAGCCCAGTAAAAACCACCAGGAGAAATCAGCCGCAACCGGTGACATGAATCCTTCCGGAGCAGCAGCTCGAAACGTACCCCACCCTCCTACTTCGATAAGAATAAGTGGAACAACAAAGACCACGGAAACCGTAAGTATCACAAACTGCAATACGTCCGTCATTAAGACCGCCCACAGCCCACCTACAAAAGTAATGACTATGACAATAACGCAGAGCGCAATGGAAGTGAGCGGTACCGATAAATGACCGGTTGAGGCATCCGCCAAAAGATGACCCTCGGGCAAAGGCATCAATGCACAAACGATTTTGGACAGCGCATAAACCGCGCCTCCGGTACTGAACAAGGTCAACGAACCTTTAAACCAGGTATAGAATTGAACAATCGAACTGCCGTAACGAAGCTGAAGAAACTCAGAGGCTGAATCCACTCCCGCTTTTCTCCAAACACCAGCAATGAGCCAGCCTACCAATAAAGCTGAGACACCGTAGCAAAGGTTGATAGCAATCGCCACCACTCCATATTTGTAGGCTATGCCACCCCAAATAACAAAGGTACCAGCAGAGAACATCGTCATGAACGCAGAGAGTCCGGAGACCCACCAGGGCGATTGTCCTCCGGCAGCAAACATGTCCTTCGAGTTTTTCATCTTACCCGCAAACACCATTCCCGCCGTAACAATGCCGACGATATAAAGAATAATTACAACATAATCTACTGTTTGCATGTTAGTGGTGTTTTTTTGAGCTGTAGAAGAAGCTGTAGGAGGGGGTTTACCCCCCGATCACATGGTAGTATTTCGAACAATCGGGGGATAAACCCCCTCCTACAATAAATATGCATTACTGGCACCGGTTGAGAAGAAAGATCTTCTGTGAGCTTAAGGATAACTCTCGAGCTTGGAGATGGCGTCTTCAGTTAATTCGACACCAATCCCCGGAGCATCGGTCACGCGATAGACTCCGTTGGAACATTCCAAGCCTTCGGTAATGAGTCCCGTATTTCGATTGAAGATTGAATGTTGAAATTCGTGCCCCATCAGACCTTCCATAGCCAAGCCGGCTTGCAGGCTAGCAGCTAGAAAAATACCTGAACCAATTGTGGCATGTGGCAAAAGAGGAATTCCCCTTGAATGCGCTGCCCTCGCTATCCGGACAAATTCGGTGATACCCGTATGTCCCATCTCCGGCTGAACGATCTGAACCGCATTGGCATTGAAGCGAAGATTCGCGTCAAAGAGCGTTCGCCACTCCTCCCCCACAGCTGTGGGCGTTGCTGTAGAGGCAGCGACCTTGGACAGACCCTGAATGTCTTCTGTAATAATAGGAGCCTCGGCAAACCAAAGGTCGTATGGCTCCATCGCTTTAATTTCTGCAATGGCTCCTTCAGGTGTGTGGGCCCAGTGCATGTCGCAGGAAATTTTCGCATCCGGACCAAGAGCTGCTCTTAGACCGGCCATTTCTTTCACGTTTCCATCATCGGCGACGGTTGCTGCGAATTTGAAACTATTGAATCCCCTAGCCTGCCATTCCAAAGCAAAGGCAACGCGTTCTTCCAAGGTCGGTTTGGGCAATCCGGAGACATAGGCGGGTATAGCGTCATGCAATCGACCTCCCAAAAGTTCAGCAACCGATTTGCCAGCCTCTCTTCCGGCTGCGTCCCAAAGCGCAATGTCCACGGCGGCCAATGCATCCAAATAAAATCCGCCGGAATACCCACGGACACGCATCAGGTCATAGAGAAAATCGTGAATCTCAGAAGCCTCAGCAGGATCACGTCCTATCACAAAATCAGCAAGGAGATCATAGATAATTTCAGTAGTCGCTTTCGGAGCAACCAACCCATAGGTTTCACCCCAGCCAACAGCACCTGACTCCGTCTCCACACGCACCAAAACCGTTCTGTCCTTATCCAGATAAACCGTTTTATTGCCCTTGCGAACAAAGTAACCCTTCTCGTTTTTCTCTTCGCCCTTTCGTAGTGCTCCGAGATAGGGTTCATCCCGCGGAATGGTCAGTATAAACGTTTCGACTTTGGAGACGCGACTCATACGTCCACGGTTTTTAGAGGAGCGATTTCGAAAAGACTTGAGAGGGACTCCAACTGTGCACCCAGTTCCGTTTGGTCAAATTCATCGAAATCCGGCAAAGGAGCGCGAACATGAGAATTGGAAAAGATGCCCCGTCGAGTCAGGACGTATTTTGTAAGGCGCATACGATAGAGCAGTTGAATGATTAGAAGCGGCAAAGTCCTCATGTATAATTCGCGTGCTTCCGATTCATTTCCCGATTGATACGCGTTCCACATTCTTACGTGTAGATCGGTAATCTCCGCAGCCGGCATCGCAGCAATGGCTCCCCGGTTCATTTCATCGATCAGATAACGGGCTCCACCGCCACCAATAACGCCCATCAAATGCTCGGGTGCAGCTGCTTGAATAGCGCTGATTCGCGGACCAGACGGAAGTGCCTCTTCCTTAACGTAGCGAATGGCTGGGCAGGCTGAAACAATCCGGCTCGATTCAGTTGCCTCAAGTCCAGCACCGACGGGAGCTGGTGCGTTTTGCAAAATAATATCCACGCCGGGGGCTTGCTCAATGACCGACTCGATGAAGAACTGAGCACCATCAACGTCTCCTGCAAATTCTTTAGGAATCAACACCATGGCAGCAACCGCACCGAGCTCATGAGCTCGCATGATGTTGCGGCCAATGTGTTCCGGTCCACCATTACCGCCACCGCAAATAATCGGAAGCCGACCGTCTGCAACACGACAAACCACTCCCAGCAATTCCTGCTGCTCATCAGAAGAAAGATGGTCATACTCGCTGGCAACTCCCGGAAAAACCAATGCACTCGCACCCGCGTCAATACAGAATCGGGTCACCTTTTCCATGGCAGAAATATCCACATTGCCATCTTCGTCGAAAGGCGTTGGAAGGACTGGAAGTATACCTTCTAGTTTAGATAAATTCATACTTAAAAATCAGAGGGATTGGGCATTTTGTGAGGGAATAAAAACATAGATTCAACTAACCGTTATTTTTTTTAATTCTTTCTCATTAAATTCTATACCAAGCCCCGGCTTTTCGGGAACAGTGACATAACCTGACTTAAAGTCCAAAGGTTCTTTTAGTAGGACATTTCCTCTGGAACCCGCTATATCCCTTCAAATGTGAGACTATTTTCAAGGGTGATAGAGCTACTCAACGAGTGTTCAGACAGACAAGATGTGCGAAGGTCGACAGTTGACTTACCGAGAACCTGATTGTCTTCACCCATGGTTTTCCAGCCAGGTTCTAGCATCATGAATGAAGTCTGGTGTTTAAACCCGGATCCAATTGTTTTTCACTTCGTTGTCGGTCAAGATCTCTGCACAAAGTGTAGGAGTAAATTTATTCGCAACTCGTACATCAAAAACCTTCAGGTCGCGACTAAAGTTGCTCCTGTTAATATACGCGGATGACTTTTTCTGAGGTAACTTAGCCCATTCACTCGCCGATCGATATTCGTTGAATCCTCTAGCTGCGATTTTGACACTTTTAAAAATCACACCCTCTGAAACCTGGCCTCACATTGTGATCTCGCCATGCGCAGCCAAATGATCAATAAATGGATAAACAGATTCTTTAACTATGAAATACGCAGATCGTTTTCTCACGCTCCTTTGCATCGTTTTTTCTTCCCATGCCATGGGCTCCAATTCCAACTGGCCTCAGTTTCGTGGAGCTGATTCACGCGGCATCGGCTCGGGCAATAATTTGCCTGACACTTGGTCGGCAACTGAAAACGTTGCCTGGAAAACAGACATTCCCGGAAGAGGCTGGTCCTCACCTATCGTTTGGGGAGATAAGGTATTTCTGACCACCGTAATAAATTCAGGAACATCGGAAGAGCCAATGAAAGGACTTTATTTCGGAGGAAACCGTCTGGAAGTTCCGGAGACCGTTCACTCATGGGTTGTTTACTGCTTGGACCTGTATTCAGGAACGATCAATTGGGAACATACCGTCCTTGAAGAGAAGCCTAAAACCGGGATCCATCTCAAAAACAGTTTTGCTTCTGAAACGCCGGTGACTGACGGCGAAAGAGTCTATTTCTACTTCGGCAATGTAGGTTTATTTGTATTCGACATGGACGGAAATCCCAAGTGGTCCAAATCATTCAAACCACAATTTACCAGATACGGCTGGGGCACCGCAGCTTCTCCGATCATCCACAAAGACCGACTCTACATTGTGAATGATAACGAAGAGGACTCATGGTTGCTTGCGCTTAACAAAACAAATGGAAAAGAAATATGGAGGAAAGCGCGCGACCAGGAAAGCAACTGGTCTTCACCCTACGTGTGGGAAAATGATCTTCGAACCGAGATAATCATTCCTTCGACAAAAAGAGTCCGATCCTATGATTTGAACGGTGAGGAACTTTGGTCATTTGAAGGCATGTCCAGCATCACCATCGCGACTCCCTATTCCGCAGATGGGCTGTTATATGTTTCCTCAGGATACGTAGGAAGCCGAAACAAACCCGTCTACGCCATCCGCCCCGGAGCAAGCGGCGACATCTCAGTCGACGAATCAAACACTTCAAATGAGTTTATCGTTTGGTCCGACTGGCACGCTGCACCCTACAATCCATCTACGCTGCTCTACCAGGATCAACTCTATGTTCTTTGGGACCGAGGCATGTTGTCGTCCATGGATCCCAAAACGGGGGCTCTTCATTTCGATAAAGAAAAAATTCCACGCGACAAAAGCGGATTTACATCATCACCCTGGGCCTATGACGGAAAAGTGTTTTGCCTCAGTGAAGACGGAGAAACCTTCGTATTCAAAGCAGGTAAAACGTTCGAACTTCTTCACGTAAATCGCCTTACGGAAGACGATATGTGTATGGCCACTCCGGCGATCGCCAACGATCGTTTACTCATTCGAACATCAGCCGGAATTTACTGCATCAAACGCTAGAAGGCTCAAACGGGGCCGTCGAATTCCATCATTCGAACAAGCTGTCATCCCAGAAAAAAGACAACTATTTCAGGGGCCACATAAACGGCAAGCAGATCATAGAGGTGATGAAAATTATGATCGCCAGAGGAACTCCCATTTTCAGGTAATCGACAAAACGATAACCTCCGGGGCCCATCACAAGCACGTTGGCAGGATGAGAAATCGGACTGGTGAAACTGGCGGATGCAGCCACGGCTATCGCCATCATGGCCGCGTAGGGAGAGATACCCATTTCAACTGAAGACTGAATAGCGATGGGCGACATCAGCACTACTAAAGCAGATGTCGGTATGATCGTCGTGGCCAAGGAAGTTACAATATAAAGTCCTCCAATCACGATCCAGGGACCTTGCCCGCCAATGACGCTCATTAAACCATTTGTCAGGTAGGCAGTTGCTCCCGACGATTGCATGGCTGTACCCAAGGGAAGCATTCCAGCGATTAAAAATACAGCACGCCACTCAATAGCTCGATAAGCGTCTTCCATACGGATACATCTCGTGAGCACCATCAGGGTTGCGCCTGCAATAGCAGTAATAGCAATAGACGTCCCAAATACAATTACCGGTATTATAACCGCCGCCATTATGAGACCGGCAATCAGACGTTTATTGCCACCTTCACCTTTAGTTTCTGGTAAATGACCAAGTAATAAAAAGTTTTTGTCCTGTTGGATTAGCGCCAGTTTCTCGCGCGGGCCCATCAACAGAAGCGCATCTCCATATTCAATACGCATTTTCCCCAAGTCCGCCCGATACACTTCATTCGCTCGCAATACACCCAGGAGTTGCAATCCGTATTGATTCCGCAATTGAATTTCCACTGGGGTCTTTCCGGCGAAACGTGAATTGGGAGCCAACGTGGCTTCAATCAATTCGATATCCTCAGCTTCGAGAATGGCAGCATCAGAACGCTCTGATGTTTCGATCTTCAATTGCTGAAATCCACGCAGCGTATCTAGATTTTCCGGACGACTATGGAGTGTGAGCACATCTCCTGCCTGCAATG
This sequence comes from Verrucomicrobiota bacterium, assembly GCA_027622555.1. Lineage (NCBI taxonomy): Bacteria > Pseudomonadati > Verrucomicrobiota > Verrucomicrobiota bacterium. The sequence goes on along the minus strand of JAQBYJ010000148.1, from coordinate 3,863 downwards.
GCATTTGAGGGTCGGGCAACAACAATTCGTCCCCTGCCCGCTTGATGGAAATTACATGGATATCGAAAAGCTGACCGAGTCTACTGTCTTCGAGTGCTTTTCCCGCCAACCAGGAACCTTCGGGAATTTCTACCTCGAAAAGTTTTCGGTGAATAGACTTATACCGGTCTAACAGCTCGACCGAAGGTAGTTGAAGATCTTCAAAGGCTGGGTTCGATTCCAACGCATCAATGGCAGCCTGCGATCCCTGCAGGAGCAATCGATCTCCTGGTTGTAAGGTCTGTAACGCCAAATCATCGTCCAGAACTTTTCCTGAATGATAGACCTTCAAAATGTTTAATGAAAACGTACTCCGAAAGCCGGAATCCTTGAGTGTTTTTCCTACAAAATCTGCATGCTCAGAAATTTTGGCTTCTATCATCGGGAACGAGGAGTCCGCATTAAGCTGCTCTGTTTTGGACTGAACCGGAACAAGCTCATGCCAACCCATAAGTTCGTTGAGTCGCTCTGTTTCACCCTGAGTGTAGAGCCGATCGCCCTCCGCCAGTATGGTTTTAGGTCCAGGGGCAAATTGGGTGTCTCCATTGCGTTGCAGCGCAATCACCTGAAGACCAAGATTTCGGCCAAAGTTCGATTCCTGGAGACTTTTCCCAGCAAGCAGTGATCCTTGTTCCAGTTTTATAAAGAACGCCCGTTCCCGGAGTGCGTATTGGTTATCTAATGTGGACCGGTCGACTCCTGAGGATTCACTGCCAGGATCGCGGGAAGGTAAAAAATACCGTGCAGTTAACCCCACAAACAGCGTTCCAACGATCATTACCACTCCACCTAGTGGGGTAAAATCGAATAATTTGAACGGCTCGTAATTGGCCTCACGCAATGCATTACTAATCAGTAAATTGGGCGGAGTTCCAATCATGGTTGTTAGCCCCCCAAGCAATGAACCATAGGCCAAAGGCATCAGCAGTCGCGAGGGCGCCACGCCACGTTTTCGGGCAACTGTAATGACCACTGGTAACATAAAGGCAGCGACGCCAATATTGTTCATGAAGGCAGATAATACCCCTGAGGTGATCATAATTACCAAGATCATTCGGATCTCAGTATTCCCCGCCATCTTCAGGACTTGTTTACCGATCATTCCAGCCACACCAGTCTCTGTAAGTCCGGCACTTAATATAAACATCGCCCAGACCGTAATTACCGCGGCGTTACTAAACCCGGCCAGGGCTTCGTTTGGTGTGACCGAATTTGTTAAAGCCAGAGATACTAACACCAACAAGGCGACTACATCCATACGCACCTTTTCCGTAATAAACAGAACCAAGGATATTAAAAGAATAGCGAGAACAATGGCGATCTCAGTCGTCATAACTGTGGTAGTAAGAAAGTTTGAAATAAGAGTGTACGATTTGAGGCGGCGATAAAGGATTAAGTGCAAAAAGATTGAATTATTTCCTTTTTAACACACTGAGGAAACAACCAAGAGGGATGGAAAACAGGGACACCATAGACAAATGCAGCGGTGCTCGATACCCTAAAAACCCAGGGTTTCCAAACGCAGCTACAATACCAAATCATACCAATATCCACTAAACAATAAAATGAGTTGTAGTGATTCAAAGTATAGGCTCCTCTTTGCCGCTCATTTATTATGCCTTTACTCAGCCTACGAAATACGACCCTGGCCTTTGGTGGCCCACCTATCCTGGATACCGTTCAGATGTCAGTCGAAATGGGCGAACGCGTTTGTATTGTCGGCAGAAATGGTGAGGGCAAATCTACACTACTCAAAATAATCTTGGGGGAGCAGGAACCAGATGCAGGTGAATTTGAAAGACAACCAGGCTTGAAAATTGCCAAACTGGACCAGGATCCTCGTGTTGAAATTCCGGGGACCGTGTTTGATGTAGTCGCCCAGGGCGCTGGTGAATCGGCCCTCTTGATCGCCGAGTACCACCACATAACCATGGAGCTCGGCGGCGAAAACGACGACAAAATCCTGGAACGTATGCACGAAATCGAGCAGGTGCTGCAAGATACCGATGGCTGGGAACTGGAACAGAAGATTGAAAGAATCCTGACTCGGTTGACCCTGAACGGGGATGCGGAGTTCAATACTTTATCCGGCGGAATGAAACGCCGGACCCTCCTGGCGCAAGCCTTGGTCGCAGAGCCGGATCTTCTTTTATTGGATGAACCTACCAATCATATGGACATTGATTCCATACGCTGGCTCGAAGACTTCATGATGAAATATGGGAAATCCATTCTGTTTATTACTCACGACCGGATGTTCCTGAGGAAATTAGCGACGCGGATTATTGAGTTGGACCGTGGCAGATTAACCAGCTGGGATTGCTCCTACGACCTGTTTCTTGAGCGCAAAGCCACCCTACTCCAGGCCGAAGAAAAAGAAAATAAGGTCTTCGACAAAAAACTGTCCAAGGAAGAAGTCTGGATTCGCAAAGGCATTCAAGCCAGACGCACACGGAACGAAGGCCGCGTTCGTGCACTAAAAGACCTAAGGGTCGAGCGCTCACAACGTCGCGAAAGATCGGGTACAGCGAGGCTATCCATGCAAGACGGGGCATCCTCCGGAAGAAAGGTTATCATGGCCGAGGACGTTTCCATGGCCTTCGATGGAAAAACCTACATCAACCCGTTTACTGCCACCATCTGGAGAGGCGACAAGATTGGAATCATTGGTCCCAATGGATCGGGTAAAACAACCCTCCTAAGATTGCTCCTGAAGCAATTAGAGCCCGTCTCTGGAACGGTGGAACACGGTAGTAAATTGGAGATCGCCTATTTCGACCAACACCGCAGCCAGCTCGATCCCCAAAAAACCTTGGTCGAAAACATCTGGGATAAAAGCGACACCCTCACCTTCAACGGTCAACCACTGCATGTAATGTCCTACCTGCAACGCTTTCTGTTCGACCCCAATCGCGCTCAATCTTCCATCGACAAGCTTTCCGGTGGTGAAAGAAACCGCCTCATGTTGGCCAAGCTTTTTGCTCAACCTGCCAATGTCTATGTCCTCGATGAGCCCACCAATGACCTCGACATCGAAACAATGGAGTTGATGGAGGAGATGCTTCTGGAGTTCAACGGAACCATTCTACTGGTTTCTCACGACCGGGAATTTTTAAATAACATTACGACCAGTGTCCTATCGATCGAAAATGGTGATGTGGTAGAATACAACGGCGGCTACGACGACTATTTGCGTCACCAGACCACGGATACTCCGACTCCTAAACCCGCAAAACCAAAATCGAAAGAATCCGCGAAAAAGGCACGAGTAATCTCAGTCAGCGAAAACAAGGAACTTGAAAGTCTTCCAGTCATCATCGAAGCACTCGAGAAAGAACACACCGCATTGATGGAAAACATGGCGCAGCCCGACTATTTCAAAACAAGTGGTTTAACCGCAACCGAAGCAGCGAAAGCGTTAGCCGCATTGGAAGAAAAACAGGAAAAAGCCTTTGCCCGTTGGGAAGAATTAGAAGCCATTCCGAAGAAAAGCTGATCAGGTATTCATGCCTGTCATTTGGAACTGAACGTCGGTGGGTACTTTGGCAGAACTTTTGCTCTAGAGCATATCAACCTTAATCTGTCGCTGAAAATGGTAGGGCGGTTTGTAAAGGCACAAACCACCGTTTCCAATACGGTTCGCTCGGCGATCGAGGCCTACCTAAAATCAGAAATGTGGCGTCTATTTTTAGGTAGGAGCTGCTTTAGCCCGATCCTCCTGGTAATACGATTCGCAGCTAAAGCAGCTTATGTAAGAGACCTGAATTGAAATCAGCTTCCTCAGCCAGTGCAAGGCGAACCTGCAAAGAGGTAGTTGGCCGCAG
>JAQBYJ010000147.1 GCA_027622555.1 Verrucomicrobiota bacterium | reverse complement strand
CTGTGGCTCGCTACGTATCAGAATTCCTACGTGGGAAACGCACCTCGGTTCAGCCCTACTTCAATAAGCTTACTACAGAGGTATTGGATTGACCCTTTTAGCAGCTCTTGACCCTTTTAGCAGCTCTTTTAGCGAAGCTTGGATTGACCCTTTTAGCGAAGCGCCTTCCTTCTTACCCCACAAAGGTATTGGATTGACCCCTTCCTTCTTACCCGACCCCTTCCTTCTTACCCATCTTGTACAGAGAAGCGATGGAATTATCGGAATATGCGATTCAGGATGCTACTCAGAGAAGATATTGTTCTCCGATAGGATCTGTTACACCTGAACTTTTAGCTAGAATTCTTCGGGGGGGATTAAACTCAAAGTTTCTCAAGAACCGCCTTAAGAAGATAATAAGTGATCATCTTGACCAACGCTAGATTGATAATAGCGGAAGCCGGAGAGGGTCTGCCCTTGATTGTTGGTAATCTGGGGAGGGGTCGAGGGGGACACACCTTGGATCTCGACAACAGGAATCATTGAAAGCTGTGGAGAGGAGGAATTAAATTGGCTGTATTCTCCATTCTCTCAGTGACCTCCTGTTTAATGTCGAGAGTTACAAATCGTTGGGCTTTGCCGGTATCATAAGTCGTAAGAAGAGTGGACTTCCCGGTCTTCTGGTTTAGAAGTTCATTCCATGAAAAACAACAAAACCGGAAGGGCGTAATACAGTCGTTAGCTTAAGCCGTGTAAAGCCATTCTCCTAAGGGTATGATCCGAGGACATCGGTAATGTTTCAAAATTGATCTGGTTGCATGGCACGCAATGCTCGAATTGAAATCAGCTTGAACGCAATTCATCCTACCCAATAACCAAAAAGTGTCGGGCCTAGTTGTTTAGTCCGCTGATCTTTGTGGGTTTCCGAGAGTATGCGTTTGTTATATTAACCACTTGCCCTATATCTCCGAAATTCCCTTTGGGTCTGCCCGTTTAATTTTTAATTCACTTCTGAAACGACTTACCCAACAATAAGAAACCGAATGACAAACAACGAAGTGATGAAAAGCGTGCGATACACGCTTGAAATTAAAAACAGAGAAGTGGTCGAGATGATCAAAGGAGGTGGTGTTGAATTGTCGGTTCTCGATGTGGTTGGTATTCTCAAAAACGAAGGGGATGAAGGATTTATCGAGTGCCCTGCAGAAATCCTTCACGCGTTTTTAGATGGACTGATTTTGGAACGTCGCGGACCAAGCGATGGTTCCGCTGGAAAATTCTCAACGGCTACGATCAACAATAATATGGTCCTTCGGAAATTGCGTATCGCATTTGAAATGAGAGATACCGATATGATGGTTACAATGAGAAGTGTGGGGTTCAAAATATCAAAAGGCGAAATAAGCGCCCTCTTTCGTACACCCACCCATAAGCATTTTGTGGAGTGTGGTGATCAATTTCTGCGTAATTTTCTCAAAGGGCTCACTCACCGCTTTCGCCCTGATAGAGAAAAGGGGGAGGAGTGCCAAGAGAACGGACCGAGTGGTTAAGTGTTTTCATAGCGGTCAACCTATCCACCGGTGGCTAAACAGGTTCAGAAAAGATCTATCCGATTTCCCTTATTTGACGGGTGGTGGAAGATCGGACTGAAGGCTGGTTAGTTGCCAGGAATTTCCTGCTCGGCGCCAGACGGCCAGGAAGAGATATAAACCTGTTCTGCGCGTCGCCTCAGGGGTCGATAAGACCTGAAGTATGCATGACCTGGTAGCGAGGGTTTGCTGTTAAACTATTTCTGGATCAATTCAGGGGGGTCGCTTGACTACAGAGGTTTTAATTATAGGCTACATTTAGCACTCAGAAACAAAAATAAAATACGACTATGGCAAATACATACCAGAACATCTTATTGGCTGTCGATTTTCACAAAGACGGCGAGGCGGTCATCGAGAAAGCTAGGAAGATGGCCAAGCTGCATGACGCAAGACTTCAATTGATTCACGTTCATGAACCTATTAATATGGTCGCCGGAGGTGATGGAATTCAATTTGTGAACGAGATCGGTGAATTGGAGGCGAACTATCGATCAGAAAGTGAGAGAAAATTGATCGCGTTGGCAACAGAGCTAGGCATAGCCGAGACTGACAGTCACTTCCTGGAAGGCCGACCTGCATCAAAGATACATGAATTTTGCGCCGAGAATAAGATTGATTTAGTGGTGCTTGGGTCTCACGGGAAACATGGTCTACAATTACTCTTGGGATCAACCGCTAGCAGTGTTCTCCACAACTCTGTTTGTGATGTTTTGGCGGTCCGGATAAAGAGTAAGTGATTTCGCAGTTTCCGATAGTCAATTATGGGGGAGCAATAAAGGGGAACGAACGCAAAAGTTAACCTCGGTTGAGAAACTAACTTCTGCTTTCTGGCAGCTTCACTTTATTGAGTTTCGGTTTTACGGAACCGATGGTGACTCCTCTCAATCCTGGAAGCTTTGATTAGTGGTTAAGAATGTGACCATAAATTGGAGTTACCGGATCCATATTAACGATGATTTGGGAAATCATCTGCCGCATGCAAGGCGCTTAAGGGTAATCCCAGAGGGTCGGCCCTTCACACGCCGCTATAGAAGCTTTGAGTGACACAGTGATTGTTGGTAAAAGGGGGACAGCCGCAGGGGACGGACCTTGTGTTTAGCGTTGGCGGATAAACTCATGTTTTGAGATCTACCGGATGGTGGGCCAAATGGGACAGGATATTCTTACGTCCATCATTTACTTTGGTCGAATGGTCGGGCAGATTGGAATTTCGAAGGAAACAAATACGTGTCCTGGTTTAATTAACAGTCGAAAGAAAGACATCATTATGGGCGATAAATCCCCGAAATCCAAACAGAAGAACTCCTCTCAGAAACAAGCTAAAGTTACTCAGGCCGACGCGAAAAAGAAAAAGGCCAACGAAGCTAAACAAGTGGTCGCTAAAAAGAAGTAACCATTAGCCCCAAGTTTATTGGAGGGAAATCCTGATCTGTACGGTTCGCAGATCATTGAGGGCAGGCCGAAGCGATTCGGCCAGAGTCTCTTCAATACCTGTGCTTTCACTCTAACAGTGACGGGGGCAGAAAAGGTGCCGAGGGCAGAAAAGGTGCCGAGGGCAGAAAAGGTGCCGGACCTGGTTGTTAAGTGTTTCTTTTTTCGACTGGGCGCTCAGCCCTTTTCAGATGGTGCATACTTACGGGATTTCAAACACCTTCAAGCGGGCAGAATGCTTGAGAAAAAGATTAAGCCTAAGGGTGGTATTTCGACGATTGCCAAGCATTGGTAGATGAGCTTTTAAACATAAGTATCCGATGTGGAATAGTCCTCACAAAATAGATGATGCGGGGTTGAAGTATGAACTCCTCGATATTTCGGCGCTGGTTTACCCGCTGGGTTTGTTGATGGATATGCAGGAGGATAGCTCCCCCTCAGACACTTTTGTGGAGGACATTGTCTGTAGGATGGAGAAGGAAGAGGTTGTCTTTGCCTTGTTTGAAGTTTTGCAGGCTCTGCTTGAGGATACACCGATTCCGGAAAAGGGGCATACCGGGTATCAGGAAGCTATCGTTTTCGAGCTTCTCAATGCCTGTTTTGGGCAGATTCAAATCGAACTGGGCGATTCTAATTTTGGGGATAGCGCGAGAAAAGCTGCCTGGACCAGCTTTGATCGTTTGTGCCTTCAAAGTGTGTCAGGTGAAGAAATAAAGGCTGCAATTTTGGGAGAACTACCACTCGATTATTCCGACCCGACTGTGCACCGCTCGGCCATACTCACGGACGAAATCTGGTATGAGATAGTGGTCGGAGAAGGATGCCTGCCAGGCCAATTCTTGTGGGACTATGATTACAGAATTGACCGGTTGATGGAATTGCCGGAATCAATGACTGAGCAAGTACGTGAATCGACGGGAATTGATTTGGAGGTTGTGCATAGACTCCCTTATACACCGACCGACGCAGAATACAAAATGGCCAAGCACTACCTTCAATACGTGGACTGGAAGCTGCAAACGACCGAGCAGTAACTCCTTTCCTCCAACACGACAGTTTATCATATTCACTCAACGCATCGCCCAATCACATGAGAGTCAGAACGGGGAGAGTCAGAACGGGGACACACCTTCCGCCTTCGCGCAAGGCTACGGCGCGACACGGTGGATCTCGACAAAGTGAAGTCGAAGTTTTTCGACTCTTCACAAGCCGCTATAGAAGCTTTTAGTGACACAGTGAATGTTGTTAAAATTATTTCCCTTAATTTAGGTATCGAATTTTCGCCAAGACTGGGTTGATAGTTTTAACTTTCTCTGGATCCAAATTTAATTTGGGAAAAACGATAAGGCACTGCAGAGTTCTTTCGGGTTGATGACATTGATGCCACTTTCCCCGGTCCTTTTGATATTCCATCCGGGATAAGCGAGGAATGGATCTACAGGTATCGATTCTTCGGCTTTTTATTGACTGGGGGTGATTCTTTCTGCGGGGAGATCCCTGGCATTGTTGCCTCTTTATTTTCAGACTCATCTGAAGCGGACCGCTCGGCGATCGGTCCCTACCTTGGATTTGTATAATGAAGCGGACCGCTCGGCGATCGGTCCCTACCTTGGATTTGTATAAAAAAGCTAAACAAAAGCCCCGCAGTTTGGAGAAACTCCGGCCGGTTCGAAGTTTCAGCGATTACTCTTGGATCTGGTTGGCTCCCCAGACCTTGATGAGTCGTGCCAGCACATCCGGGTGGCGCTTGCTCAGGTCGGTGGTTTCGCTGACATCCAGAGCCAGGTTGAATAGCTCGTCCTGATCCTTCCCGCGCACCAGTTTCCAATCGCCCATGCGCAGGGCCCCGGAAAAGAAGAGAAACGGGTGCTGCTCCTGTTTGCCGTTTTGGAGCAAGGTTGGGAGCATGGAAATACCATCGACAGGGTGGGTTGGCTGAATGCCTGCCAGTTCTGTGAAGGTCGGAAGCATGTCGGGGAAATAGGAGATGTGATCGGAGATCGAGCCTTTCTGGATTTTGCCCGGCCACCGTGCGATCATGGGTACCCGTATGCCTCCCTCGTAGTAGGTGAACTTCGTTTCGCGATAGGGGCCGTTTCCATCGAAGAACTCGACATCGTTTCCACCTTTGTCAGGCAAGACCCCACTTCCCAAAGGCGCCCGTGGTATAGCCCGCTGCCTGCATCAACTTTGGCAGGATCTGGACACCGGACTTGAGGCGTTGGCCCTGACCGTAGGTATCGGATTTACCGATATGTAAACCGGTGATAAAGGTAAAGCGGGAAGGCGCACATACTGCGGCACCTGAATAGTGCTGGGTGAAACGCATTCCCTCGGCGGCCAGTTGGTCGATGTGCGGTGTCTTGATCTTTTGCTGACCATAGCAACCGACTTCACCAATGCCTAAATCGTCCGCCAGAATGTAGATAATATTCGGTTGGCTGACGTCTGCCTGTGCCGACGGACTGGCATAGGAAAAAAAGAAAGCGATGCCAAGAGCTACCAAGTAAACGTATTTCATAGGTAGGTTCTTAACGGTTCCCATCCGCCATTCAACAGGAAAGTAAAATGGGGAGAAACCGATAGGGCAAACAGTCAATCCTGCTGCAAAAGGAGGGCCTCGGATGCTGTCTGACCGCGGATGTCTGAAAAACGCGTATGATTACCGTCCTCTTCATCCGCGATCCTCCTTTCGTCTTTCACCATTAAGGTTCTGTTAAGGATGCTTTTATTTACTGGTAGTATTACAAGGTGGTCTTACCGCCGACGAGCAAATCAACCCCAAAAATTAGAGGAGTATTAATATGAAAACTGAGCGTTATAGGTTAAACTTGGCAGGCTGGATGGCAGCCATGCTGATACTTGTGAGTTTGCCGGCATCTCTGGCAGGCAAAAAAGGCGACATTCTGGAGTTTGACGAAGCCAAACTCTTTCTTGAGCAGAATGCAACGGATGGAGATCTTGGATTGCATCTGAAAGTGGATGGGGAAGGCTGGGACTGGCTAGTCCTCACCGACAGAAAGCACCGCCGCCTGCTGGATGTTAAGGTCAAGGGAAATCTGGGGAAGGTTATCGGCCTGACCGAATTGTTTAGCGAAAGTGCTGAACCGTCATTTGACGAACTTCCCAAAGAGGAGTTTCTCGCTCTGTTTCCGGAAGGGGAATACTTCTACTATGCCCGAACCGTTGAGAAAGATTGGCTGGTAGGTGAAGCCACCCTGACCCATGATTTACCGGACGAAGCAGAGCTGAATTCACCCGCAGAAGACGCAGAAGTGGATTCTACCATCGACCTGGAACTGGATTGGGATGAGGTTCCAGATCCGGATGCACCCGACAGCGTCATTGAATTTTATGAAGTGGTCGTGGAAAAAGACGAAGACGATGAGTTACTCCGGGTATTCACCGTGATCATGCTTCCCGGAGAAACCGGTGTCAGCGTGCCCCACGAGTTCCTTGAACCTGGCAAGGATTACAAGGTTGAAATAATTGCCGAGGAAACCAGCGGTAACCGGACTGCCATTGAAGTTCCATTCACAACGGCTGAGTAGTTTCGATCAAACCGATTATCTGAAGGGAGGGGTTAAAGGCCTCTCCCTTTTTTATAGTCCGCATTGAGGAAAGGAAAAGGACCATTCGCGTCAGAGTTCATATTGTTTCTGATTCATTTTGAATCAGAGAAGGTAGTCACTTTGTTCCTCCGAACATAGCTAGCATGCATTTCCCACGGTGAGAAATTCAGGTTAGCTCTGTGTGCGGCTCGTATCTTCAAGCGCTTCGATGTACTGGATGGCTGCTTCGATATTAATGACATCGGCAAATCGGGCCTGAATATCGAAGAGGGTCCAGAGGTGGGCCGCCTCTGCCCGGTCGCCCACACATTCCCTTACGATGATGGGCCGAAAACGATATGCGCCGGCATCGGTTGCGGTTGCACGTATGCAGGCGCTGGTACTGCATCCGGTTATAAGAACAGTATCGACACCGTTTTGGATGAGGTAGGGGGCCAGGTGAGTTCCGAAGAACGCGCTGGCATGTTCTTTTAGAATGATAAGGTCCTTCGCTTCCGGCTGTACCCGTTCGTCGATTTCACAGGCGTGTGCGTCCCAGGCGCGGATATTCGGCGATTTATCCGCGGCTGACTTTATGGGCTGATCCGCGGTTTGCGGTCGATAGGTGCTGCTTGTGTATATGATGGGAATCGATTTTCTGCGACCGGCATTCAGGAGCTGCTGGGTATGCCTGACCGGTTCGTCGAGGCGTTTGGATCCGCCGGCGTAGGTGTCGTCGGTCCAACCATAGGCAAAATCCACCACCACAATCGCCGGACGTTTCCCCATCCCGAAGGATTTTTGAAAAATACCTCTCTCACGGTAATAGTTCTCCACGGATTTCATGGATTCATCGAGCGCTGGAAATTCTGACATAGGGTTCTCTGGGTTCGGATAAGTTAACGTTTAGGGTCTCTTGTTTCAAACAATTGGGGATTCTGATCTCTCGGAAAAACCAAGAGGCTAGGAACGCATTTTGAGTATGGACTAACCCATCGTTTGTTGGCGAAAGCGCCGACTTGGGTTCCCGCGGGTCAGAGGATCGAGTAGGGCTTGGGTGTGAGGAAGCGAGCGGTGTTACGGGACGTATTGTCTTTGTAAAAGGGATTGCTTTTCAATTCCTGCCAGCGGGGAGCGGGGCCGAATTTTTTCCAGTTGGCGAGGTGGGTGGCGAGATCGGGGCCGCTGGTGATGTAGCGCAGGTGGGGCAGGTTCGGCCCGGAGAGAGCTTGACCGAAGAAGACCGGACTCATGCCGAGATCTTTCATGAGTGAGATCTCGCCGTCGTTGAACATGGCCATTTTGTTTAGTGCTTTCAATTCGCTGTGACTCTCATAATCGCGCATCTCTAAAACGCGGGTCGCTATCCGGTCTCGCGAAAAGGCTGGCACTTCAAGTTGGGGCATGCCGGCAAACGCAAGCAGCAGCCAGCTATCGATCCGTTCAAACGCGGGTGTCGACTTGGGAACCTGCAGGTAGTCGGTGCCCGCTTGTTGGATGGACGGGTCGGCGTTGAGGGCAGCGCTTACCTGCACGTAGGTTTCGAGAGAGCGGTGAGTCATCAGCACCCAGACTGGAGACCCGGGCTTCGGCGTGCTCGTGCCGGCATTCTTGTCTACCTCGAGCTCGGTGAAGACACCGGTATTTTCCACGCCGATTTTTCGGAGCGCGGGCAGAAGGGCCTGTTGGAGATAGGCATCGAGCAATGCCGGATTGGCGTCAGTCTTGAGCCGGGTGTCCGCTTTCAGATGATAGCAGCGAAGTTCGTAATATTCCCGGGAAGTGCCGGTGGACCCGGCGGCGGAAATTTGAGAAGCCACTGCGGTGGTTGCGGAAGCGGCGAGCGTGGTTTTTAAAAAGTTGCGACGAGGTATGTTCATAGTGGTTTTATTTTAAGATCGATAGTTAATAGGTTCAGACTAATCATTTCTTATCTTTTGGCCAAACATTTTTTTGGGGTTGCAAAAAGGGGTCATGGGCGAATCCACAGGGAATGTTCCAGCAGATTCATGTTCTTCCCCGGAGCAAGACGATGGTAAAATATTCCATACAGGATCTTGTGAAGTAATTGCCTGACTCTTTGGGTTCAAACTCGACCACCACGCCGGATCCGATTACAACATTCAGGTCCAAGGCTGGAACTAGACCAAATTTAATAAAATGAAAGGACCCCGATTATGACGACAACGAGGAATGAAATGGTGACCAAGCTTAAAGCCGGTTTAGACCGATGTAATACCGAGATCGATGAGTTGGAGGAGACGGTCAAACAACAGAAGGCAATGGTGGATCAGGAGTTTGGCGAAAGGATTGCCAGCCTGAAACAAAAACGGGATGAGGCAAAGCAAAGGCTCCGTGAAATCCTGGGAGTAACAGAGAATGCCGAGCAGAGTCTGCAATCGGGAACGAAAGAAATATGGGGTGAGATCAAACATACATTGAAGGAAAGCAAGGATGCGTTTTTCGAAGGATTGGATGAGGATGAAGGCAAAAAACCGTAACGGCAAGAATCGGGTCAAGGCCTTGTCCAGAGGGATGGGACATTTTCAACTGAAAGTCGTGGCAGGTTTGACCTCAGGACAGATAGATCGTCTTAGGGTTGAGATTGGGCTTCGGATTGCTTAATCCTCGACGGTCAGTCCGGAACACTCCTATCGTTTCGGATATGAAGAAGATTGTTATTTGCTCTGATGGTACGTGGAACTCACCCGAAGATGAACGGGCCACGAATGTGCTTCGCTTCGCACGGTCAATTGCGCCGCGCGATGGTGGCGGAAAGAAGCAGGTGGTGTTTTATGATTGGGGGGTCGGGTCGGATCGTAAGAAGGTAGCGGGAGGTGTTTCCGGTGTCGGGATCGACAAGAACATCATGGATTGTTACCGGTTCATTGTTCACAACTACGAGCCCGGCGATAAGTTGTATTTCTTTGGTTTTAGTCGTGGTGCGTACACGGTTCGTTCACTGGGTGGATTCATTCGCAACTGCGGTGTTTTGAAGGCGGAGTTTGCTGAGCGGATTTCATCCGCCTACGATCATTACCGGAAGCGTCAGCCGAGCACGGGGCCGGATCATCGCACATCGAAAGAGCTTCGCGAAAAATATGCCTGGGAGGACCGAACTCAAATAGAGTTTCTGGGTGTATGGGATACGGTCGGAACCTTGGGAGTCCCTATCACATTTTTTGGCTTGCTCGACAATGCGGAGTATCTGTTTCACGACACCTCACCGAGTAGCATCATTCGCTGCGCAAGACACGCGATGGCGATTGATGAATGTCGGAAGGACTTTCCTGTGACACGTTGGGACAAGAAGCCGGGTATTGATCTGAAAGAGGTTTGGTTTGCAGGGGTCCACAGTGATGTCGGCGGAGGCTACAAGGATGACCATCGTCTGTCCGAGATCCCGGCTTCCTGGATCGCCCGTGAGGCAGGAACTCGTGGCCTTGTGTTTCAGCCACGGCTTGAGCAGGGATTGTCCAACACTCCCACCGCGACCCAGCATCCGCAACCGACGGGTATCTACAAGTTTCGCGGCAAGCGGTACCGTCACCTTGAGACCGATGATCTTGTGCATATTTCCGTGCAGGAACGCTTTAGCCGACTGGGCACAAAGTGGAAATCCCCCAGCTTCCGAACTTACTTCAAAGCCCTGTCCGAAGATTGGAACAACGCGAATCTGGAACTTTGAGTCTACTGCTGCAGGAGAGAGTTTTTTGAATCTGAGGGACCTGAACACAAGTCCAACTATTCATGATTGGCTAGAATGGATTCATTCGTAGAAGGCAAAAAGCGGGTAGGTATTTATCGCACACATCTTACTTTTTCTGTTAGCGAGAAGCTTGACGACATCTGATTTTAAAGTTCCCCATGATGACACTGAAGGAACATCCCCGATACAAACAGTTGCGACTCGAAATAAGAGCGGTAATTGGCGGTCTATTTCAACCATGGGAGGGTCCTCTTTATCGTTGTGTCGAGCTTGAGTGGGCTCGGCCTGAAGCATTGATTTCAGGAGAAGGTTCCCGCCGGTTTGGTAGCCGTTGGATGCGGCCGGGTTTGCATCGTTTGGTTTATGGGGCTTCGACTGAATTGATTGCTCTTAAGGAAACGCGGCGAGGATTTTCCTATTACGGAATCAAGAAACCACGTCAGAATCTGCGGGTAACGGTTGAGATTCTTGCCTCCTTCTCGAAGGTGATATTTTTGGCCGATCTGGTTTCTGCGATTTCCTGGTTGGAGATGGACGAGTTTTTGAAGGAAGACTGGCGAAAAGTAAATCAGGCCAGTAACGAAACGCTTTCTCAGGCCTGTGGACGTGTACTTATAGAGTCTGGTTGCGAATGCCTAGCCGCTCCTTCGGTCAAGGACGGGCGGGGGCGGACCTTCGTCTGGTTTCCCGACAATTTGGGATCTGGCTGTAAGGTGGAGGTTTCCGGACACAAAGAACTCGAACAATAGAGGGTGTATCTGAGCGTGCTCAGAATACGCCCATGGTTGAATAAGCCGGTGTCGGCCTGTGATATTCGGACTACTATGCG
>JAQBYJ010000146.1 GCA_027622555.1 Verrucomicrobiota bacterium | reverse complement strand
ACTATCGAAGTATCAACTGATATACTGCATTCATAAAGTCTCAAGATTAATGCCTTTCTCAGGAAGAGCCAAAAGGGTCAATCCAATACCTTTGTAGTAAGCTTATCGAAGTAGGGCTGAACCGAGGTGCGTTTCCCGCGCAGGAATTCTGATACGTAGCGAGCCACAGACGATTCACCTCCCATTTTAAGTCGCTCCGCCAGCCAGCCATTTCGGCAAAGCAGCTTCTTTTTCATATACGCCGGAGTTTCCACCTTCCAATCTGCGGATTTTAAATCGTTTACGATCTGTTCCTTGCTCCTTCCCAATATCTCGCGGCAGCGTTCCAAACGCTGCGTCCAAACGACTCCCTCATTTCACCAGCCTAGTCCAGTCCGAGCTTCGGGCAGGCCTTCAAGTGCTTTTCGTGAGAAGAGGAATGACAAGGGTATTGGATTGACCCTTTCCCTCGCCCCCTGGGGACCGAGAGACGATTTCAAGGGACCGTTCTACCAGAACTCGCCCGCGCATTTTGTCAGCGAAATTGGGTACCACGGCGCGCCTTGTCTGGAATCGCTCAAACAGATGATTGAACCGGAACACCTGTGGCCTTTCGAGAACGACGGCGAGATAGATCCGCAGTGGCGAGCGAAAGCGGTCGCCAGCTTTCCCGATGAATCGCTACATGACGGTCGAATCCGGCTGATGGCGAACCAGGTCTCGATTTTATTCGACGTGATTCCCGACCAGCTGGAACCGTTTATCCAGGCCTCGCAAATCAGCCAGGCCGAAGCGATGAAGTTCTTCATCGAGCGATTTCGAATGGGCAAATGGCGACGCACCGGAATCCTATGGTGGAATATCCGCGACGGCTGGCCATTGATTTCCGACGCGGTGGTCGACTACTACAACCGACCCAAGCTGGCCTACTCCTATATCAAACGAGTCCAGCAAGACCTATGCGTCATGGTGGATGAAGCCGAGAATGAACGGCACAAAGTCATTGCGGTCAACGACACGCTTAACGATGCCAAAATCGACGTCGCCATTAGCGTTATCGGGCAAACGGATACGCTTTTGAAACACACCCTCACCGTGCCTGCGAATGGTCGCGCCGAAGTCGGCGAAATTCCCGCCTCCCCTGTTTGTGCTCTATACCTGCTGAATTGGCGGACGGACTCGTCGACCGGTCACAACCATTATTTAGCAGGGCCACGTCCCTTCAATTTGGAGCAATACACGCAATGGGTACCTCAACTGGGACTCGAGGCGCAGCCCCCTGCATTTGTGTCGCCATAAATTCCTGAGAGTGTGTTTAATAAGTCGAAGATCACTCTGCCTACACAGACTTATTAGTCAGCCACTTAGACAACGGAAGCAGAATTTAAAGATGAGTTTCCTAAAACAAAATACACAAGAAGCAGCCGAACTTCTCCAACAACTGAACGCCTTCTCGGATACGACCGAAAACGCAGCCGATGACATAGCCAATACACTCCGCTCAGGCGGACGCCTGCTCGCCTGCGGCAACGGTGGCAGCGCTGCGGAAGCCGCCCATCTGACCACCGAACTCGTCGTGCGTTACAAGAACGATCGTCCCGCCTACGCGGCTCTATGCCTGAACGCGCATGGCGGAGACTTGACTGCTATCGGCAACGACTACGAGTTCGACCGCGTATTCGAAAGGCAGGTGGAAGCCTTCGGCCGCACGGGCGACTGCCTGGTAGTATTCAGCTCCAGCGGTCAATCCAAGAACATCCTGCTGGCGCTCGAGAAAGCGAAGGCCCTGGGATTGAAAACCATCGCCCTCCTCGGCAAGGACGGAGGCGTCTGCTCGGGCAAAGCCGACCACGAAATTTGCGTTTCCTGCACGAGCACAGCGAGGATACAAGAAGCACACCTTCTGCTGCTCCATACGCTTTGCGATTTAGTCGAAACAAAGCTAGGGCATGAATAAAGGGCGACACTATTTGGGAATCGACATCGGCGGGACCAAATGCGCCGTTCTCGTCGGCACTGATGAAGGCGAGATTTTAGCACGCGAAGAAGTGGCAACCGCGAGCTTCGAACCCACCTGCGAATGGATTCTGACTCAAGTTGAACAGTTGTCCAAACGCTACGGCGATTCGCTTTACGGAGTCGGAATCTCCTGTGGGGGTCCTTTGGATTCGAAGAAGGGAATCGTTCTCAGCCCGCCCAACTTGCCCGGCTGGGACGCGGTTCCTATCGTTCAACTCGCCCATAAAGCTTCTCAACTGCCCACCTACTTAATGAACGATGCCAATGCTGGAGCCCTCGCGGAAGGCAGGTATGGAGGAGGACGGAATTGCGACAACTTCGCATTTTTAACCTGCGGTACCGGAATGGGATCAGGCATCGTTTGCAATGGGCAAATCCTCGAAGGGACCAACGGCTTCGCCGGTGAAATCGGTCACATGCGTCTTACCGATGATGGCCCGATCGGCTACGGAAAGAGCGGGTCCTTCGAAGGCTGGTGCAGCGGCGGAGGTTTCGCACAATGGGCCGGCATGTCCGCAAAGGAAGCGGCGAAACTGGCCCACCAGGGAGATGAAGCCGCATTGAAGGCATTCGCCCGTTTTGGCGAACAACTAGGACGCGGCTTGGCCGTTCTGGTCGATATTCTCAATCCCGAACGGATCTTGATCGGCGGCATTTATCCTCGAGCCCGACCATGGATTGAACCAGCGATGCTCGCGTCGCTCGAGAGAGAGGCGCTCTCGCCGGCTCTATCCGCTTGCGAGGTGATGCCCGCAGAACTCGGAGAACGAATAGGCGATTTAGCAGCCATCGCCGTGGCCGCCTATTGGGACGAGAAGCAATAAAGTAAAAGAAACACAACGAGCCATTCCTTAAAAGAGTGTTGCCCATACTCATTTAAGGGCATGGCAGTTTCTGGCTACCTCCTCTTGTCAAAAATCACCGTGTCCTTCGTAGCTTGTAAAGCGTAGTTGGAAGACCTAAGGTCGTTTGCTCATCCCTTTCTTAATATGAAATATGAACATCGACCCTTATTTCTGCCCCGACCCTTATTTCTGCCCCGTAGCGTAAAGTCGCGAATACTGCGAGGCCTTGGCCTACAGCAAAGCGATGGCACGTCCTGACACCCGAAACCTCCCATTTTGCTACTTACCACCTTTCCCGATATACGCCTTATACCACTTCTCAATTGTGTCTGCCGCTGGTACACCGTCGAAAGTAACAATTCGGTATTGGGCGGTATAGGTAAAACCGGGTTTCAGGATAAACGACCCCTCAATTACCGGGCTAAAAACGAAATATGGCATTTTCGGATGCACCCGCACCGGTTGTGGGTAACGAAAGTTGGACGGGTGATCCATGATAACAAATCCAGCCTGCGCTCTGTCAATCGTGCCGTATACCGCAACCCACTTCGGACGCGTATGATTGCTTTCTTCAATGCTGCTAACGCCTTGTCCGGTTAATATCTTCATCGATCCTTCATAATGTGCCTCGTCTTCCGGGCTCCAATGTGCACTGCCGCGAAAAGCGAATCCTCCATAGTGGTAAGGATGCAGGTAAACTTCGTTTTCTGTCGCACATTCCTGCTCTATCTCGATGTCTATGATGAATGGATCACTGCTGTCCCTTACTTTTACTTCCCACTCCTCGTCTATAGCCGGCCCCTGTTTTACACTGACCTGTTGCAGGTACGCCTCGAAGGAATTGTCTTTTACGGTTCCGAGTTTGGTGTGCTTGACAGTGCCGGTGCCCCCAAGCTGATTCCAGAAATCTACCACTTCGTGGTGAAATGTTGTCTGAGTCCAGGCATTGAAAATTGCGTGCTGATGCACGTGACCAACTGGAAACGCGTCAGTTAAAACTTTGCCGGCAGGAGAGTAGAGCGGATGAATGAAACCGCTTCGTGCATAATTTTTGTCCATTCCCGCTGGTGGTTGGACCGTCTCGGTGTTGTAGGTAAGCACCGGGCTGTCACTTACGAAAACATGAACCGCTTCAGCCGTTTTTTCTGTTCTGACTTGAGCGGAAAGAGGAATCGAAACGAGAATTACCGGCGTTAAGGCAATAACTGATCTGACGATAAGATTTTTCATGGGTGTGATGTTATGAATTGGGGCGGGTAAATATTTGAACTGAGTATGGGATCGACGTGAGAACTGGCAACCATGATCGACGTGCGGATACCACGCAAAAAAGATCGAACCGGAATTATGACCTGTGTGACCAAACAGGTAGATCATTATGCAGAAGCGATTGAGTCGTTTCTTAACGATTCCGTCGAAATGGTGGAATTGAGACTGATAGTTGCCATAGCCTAAAATAATTTCGAAAAGTTTATTCTTTAAGCGGAGCTTGGTGATCACCCATCATATAGGCGAAAAAGTCGGGCAATTGTTCATTGCTGAGATCGTTTAAAAGACCCGCTGGCATGAGTGACTGACTCGAAGTTTCTATGGCCTCGATTTCGGAGTTTGCTAACAGCATCGGCTTCTGTGCCCCCACAAGGTTGAGTGAAATCCGTTTGTCCGTTTGGGCGGAAATGGAGCCTGATAAAGTTCGACCGTCCTTTAGCTTGACCGTGGATAACTTGTACCCGGCAGGCACAACCGCGTTTGGATGCAAAATGTTTTCCAAAAGGTAATCGAGTTCATTTCGACCGGATCCTGTGAGGTCGGGCCCAAGTATGCTGCCTTCTCCATATAACTGATGGCAACTGCCACACCGTTGGCTGAACAGTGCTCTGCCGGCGCTTGTATCGGCCTTTCGCAGTGAATCGGCGGTAATTAGGGTCCTGATTTTCTTTTCCAACTCAGAATTTGCGGCATCAGCGCCTAGGGGATTAATATCTCCCCATAGCCGAGAAAGTCGCTTGGTCAAAGATCGATCGCCTAACGCGACTATTTGCCGAGCCTGAATCGAATTTAATATATCTGGGGCAAACCGCCTTTCAGCCACCTTATCGAGCAACAACCCGGCCCATTCGGCGCGCGACACCAGGACGTCTATAGTTGTGTCCTGCTCTGCGGGCATCATGTTTCCAAAGCGCTCCAGCATTTTTCGGCCGACCTCCACGTCAGGAAAACGAGCGAGGGCTTGAGCGCTAATTCCGGCCAGTTGATCTTGTTCGATCCAGCGCAACAGGTGAGATTTCAAGTTGGGTAAATTCGAAGTTGCAAGATTGCGAATCGCGGAACGACGAGCATTGGGATCGGCTGTACTGTCATCAACAATTTCGATCAGGCTTGTGAGTGCTCTGCCGTCTCCAAAAATTGCGCCCAGTTGATTTACGTAAGGTGAGTCAGCGGCCATCTTGGAAATCGCCTTCCATTGAGGTGGTGGTAGTGCCTTCGGCACACCTTCAAGCGCGTCGGCTAGTCCGGCTATGTGTGTATTGATGTCTTCGGGGGATCCAAGTAAAAGACGGGATATCAGGCCTTTGTTCGTTTCGTAATTTTCTCCGAGCCTGCGGATTATGAACCGTCTGATTTCCGGAATTCGACACGACGTTAAAAGGCGTTTTATGCTAACCTCCTCTGCGTTGGCAACTATCGGTTCGATGTTATACCACAACATCAATGGGTAGTTGTGGTCTTCGTCATCCTCAGTATAAGCCAAAAGATATTCTGCGACGGAAAGCCGGGATTCCAAATCAAGTTTTGGCAGCAGCGAAACAATGGCGAGGCGGACACGTGCGGAATCGTTGCGTGCAGCTTCAACAAGGCCGGGCAGTTCAGTGACGGATACCGTTTCTTTTTCCCGTAGAAGGTGAATGGCCTGCACTCTTATCGACTCCCGTGGATCCCTGAGCAATGTCTCGGGTTTTGAAACTCCGGCGGCATGCAAGGCTGTCAGATATCTGAGTGCGAGCATTTCATCTTTTTCATTTTTAAATCGATCTTGCAGACCTGCTACCCACTTTTTGGAGAGCAGGTTTATCGCATTGATTTCCTGAATCAGTAACCGGGCTTGACGCGCGTACCAGACGTTTGGGTGCCGTAGCCAGGCATCGAGCTGTTCGAAGGTTTCGGGAATGGATTTTGGACCGGTTGTTACTTCCCCGTATCGGATACGATAGACCCGGCCGGAGCCCCGGTGGATGGCGTCATTGTCGTGACATTCACCCGTGTCCGACCAGTCCAGAATATAAGCGTCTCCATCGGGCCCTTGCATGATATCGACAGCCCGGAACCACGGGTCGGGAAATTTCACAAAATCGGGTTTATGTTTTGCCACCCAGCCGCTGCCTTCCTGGTGAAGGGACTCACGGTTGACTCGGCGGCCGTGAAAATTGAGTGCATAGAGATCTCCCCGGTACTGTTCAGGCCATTTGTCGGCCTGATAAATCATGAGCCCGGTATGGGCATGGCCTCCGCCAAACGCATCCTCCGCATCCACATTTTCCCGGGTGATTTTCCAGTCTCCGTTTATATCAAAGTGCCAATGGTCCGCATGCATATCCAAAAGCCGATAGAGAAACGGCCGCTCATGTTGGCCATACATTCGTTTTGTAAATCCACCGGGAATTCCCTGCCATAAATGTCCGATTACGGTGTTGATGTAGAAAAGATCGCCTTCGCTGTTCCAATCGTGTCCCCACGGATTGGTACCCCCTTCGGTCCATAACTCTACTTTTTCTCTTTGCGGGTGATAACGCCAGATACCGGTGTTGATGCGAGTGCGGTCACTTTGCGGGGTGCCTGGTTTTCCAACTACTGAAGTTGATTGAATTCCGTGCCGCCCGTAGAGCCAACCATCGGGTCCCCACTTTAATCCGTTAACGATGGTGTGGCGGGTTGTTTTCAGATCAAATCCATCCAGTTTTATTTTCGCGGGTCCATCGGGGACCAGGTCTCCGTCGACATCCGGGAAAAAAACCATGGTTGGAGACGTCAGTGCCCACACTCCTCCAAATCCAACGGCGACGCTCGTAAGGCGTTGTAAGTTATCCGCGAACACAGTCCTGGTTTCGAAGCTTCCGTTATTGTCTTCGTCTGAGAGTACGACGATTCGATCCGATTGAGTGAGGTCATAGTTCAGGCTGCGATCGGAGTAAGTGTTGCACTCAGCGACCCAAAGGCGACCCAGGTGATCCCAGGCAAACGAAATCGGCTGACTGACCGTGGGCTCTGAAGCAATTACGTCT
Organism: Verrucomicrobiota bacterium; assembly: GCA_027622555.1. Taxonomy (NCBI): domain Bacteria; kingdom Pseudomonadati; phylum Verrucomicrobiota; species Verrucomicrobiota bacterium. The sequence goes on along the minus strand of JAQBYJ010000146.1, from coordinate 4,186 downwards.
ATCGAAAAACCATTGGGTGTGGCAGCGTTGATGGCGGTGGATTCGGGTGAAAGCGCTAGTTTTGTAGCTGTGTCTGCCCCGCCACTTTCTCTCACGCTTTGCAGGATGCTGCCGAGTTCCACCACTTTTTCGGATTCGTTATTGTAGAGGTTTGTCGTCTCTTGTGGATCCAGTTTCAGGTTGTAAAGCTGACCAGTCGGCGCGCTCTCCTGAATAGTTTTTGGATCTGTGAAACCACCGGAGCCACGACCCTCAACCAGTTTCCAATCACCTCGTCGAAGGGCAAATAGTCCTCTCAAGGAATGATGGACTGCGAATGGTCGGACTACTTTGTTGCTGCCTGTGATTATGGGGAAAATTGACAGGCTATCCATTCCGGAATCGCCGCTGCTGGACTCACCTACGATCTCGGAAATCGTTGCAAATACATCTGTTAACTCGATCGTGGCATCGATGGTGCGGCCAGGTAGGGAACGGCCTGGCCAACGGGCCAGAAATGGAACTCTGTGACCCCCTTCATAAATGTCTGCCTTTGTGCCTCGCCAGTTTGCGTTGCTCTGGTGGTTGTAACGACGGATCATCTCTCCTCGTTTGGTTTTTGGTGCATCCCCACCATCATCCGATGCCCGGAAATCCCAATAATGAAATAGCCCGCCGTTGTCGCTGGTAAACAGGACCAAAGTGTTCTCGGCTTGGTTGGTTTCGTCCAGCGCTTTGAGGATTTCGCCCAGGGCGTTATCCGTTGCCACCACAAAATCGCCATAGCTGCCGGCCTCGCTTTTACCTATTGATTCCGGTGTGGGCACGACCGGAAGATGGGGAGCGGAAAAAGGCACATAACAGAAAAACGGAATCGGGTCGTTTTCCGAGTCGCGAATTATTTTTGCGGCCTCCGATGCTATTCGAGGCAAGACGTCCCCTAGTTCAAAGTCCTCTGGCGTCACGCCCGGCACCTGGTTCATGAATAGGCCATCCCGGTTATCTGCTGTTTGCTTGCTTGGAATTTCAACAACCCTGTCGTTCCTCAGAAAACAATACGGACTCATGTCCAGTGACGCAGCGATTCCGAAAAAAGTATCGAATCCGCGTTCGATAGGACCTCCTCGGAAGGGCTTGGAGAAATCTACATCGAAACCCGGCCGAAATCCTTTTGATATGTCTCGGTCCCATATAGTAGATCCGTCTTTGGCCGTCCACTCCAGTCCAAGGTGCCATTTGCCTATACAGTGCGTTTTGTAGCCAACTCGTTTCAAAAGGCTGGCCAGAGTGTCACCGTCTTTCTCGATTAGCGGAGGATCAAACCCGTCAAGTACTCCAGACTTCATGCGCGTTCGCCACGCGTACCGCCCGGTTAACAATCCGTAACGGGTGGGTGAGCAAACAGAGGAAGGGGAATGGGCGTCGGTAAACCTGACTCCCTCCTCAGCCAACCGGTTCATCGCCGGCGTCGGAATTTTGGAACTCGGTTGGTAACACTGTGGATCTCCCCAACCAAGATCGTCAGCCATCACGATGACAATGTTGGGCCTTTCAGCCGCCAGGTATTGAACAGTAAGGAGGAGAAAAGGTAGAATAAATGACAGTTTCATTTGGCGGGGTACGGATCAATGTTTTACAAGGCTGGACTATTGAAGCTAAACTGAAATGTCCAACTATTCGATTCAGCTTCGGTTGGTTTTTGATTAGCACTATAAATCGATATTGTAATCGGTACTGGGTTACCGATGCGAAAGCGGTTTGTCGATCATCCGAGGAAATGCAGGTAAAATAAGAATGAAATTAGCGGCGATCCCGTCTCAAAAATCGGATTACAAATTCCACGATTTAGGGTGAGGACGCTCAAGTTGTAAGTTTGTTAAGATCCTTTTACTAATCGACTTCCTGACGTTAGTATCCTTAAAAAAGCATCTCATCTCATCCTTCTATGAAACAGAAATTAACAACAGCTGTTTTCTGCTGTATCCTAATAACTTCGTTTTCCTTAAATCTTGGTGCTGATTGGAAAGACGATTACGCCGTTGCTGAAGGTTTCCGGTTAGAAATTGACTCTCAAGGTTATCGTTTCCCCACAGCTATCGCCTTTGTTCCAAATCCGGGAACCAATCCGGACTCCCCGCTCTACTTTGTAACAGAAATCAGGGGACGCCTGATGGTCGTATCGAACGACCGAACGGTTCGAACGTTCGCAGAGGATTTTTTCAAACTTGAACCTGTATTGGAATTGCCCGAAGTTGCGGGAGAGATCGGTATGGCGGGCCTTTGTCTAGAACCTGAAAACGGTTATATTTTTGTCTCTTATGCTTATGAGGATGAAGCAGGTTTGTACAGAAACGGGATTTCACGATTTCAATCTGAGCCAGGCGTATTTAGTCTTCAGCCGACATCGCGAAAGGAATTGGCTCCCATTTTTAAAAACTATCTTTCGGCAGTGTCTCATCAGATAGGTCCCATTGCGATCTACGATGGAAACATTTACGTTAGTATCGGCGACGCAGAGGTGGGGGTTTAGGGGGAGGAGTGAAAATTGAAAGCATGGAGAAGCAATTTGTCTGATTTTGCTGATAGGAATTTGCTTTTCAGCGGCGAAGCCGCAGAGGTGGGGGTTTTGAAATGAGTATTAAAAAACTTTTCCCTAAGGCCTTGCATCCGACAGTGCAGAATTCACCAGGGCTTTTATGTAACTTACGGTGTAGGCCGTCCCGACATTGGGACCGCCCACCATCTCAGGCCAATGATCGCCATGTAGTCCGCCATCGTATCCCACTTCGACCAACGCCTGCATAACCTTGTACATATCCATGTAACCATCATCGAGGAAGGTTTCCGCAAATTTCGGCACGGTTCCGGAAACGTTGCGGAAATGCACCAGGAACAGCTTGTTTCGCGACCCAAAGTACCGGATGGTCTCGATAACATCTTTGCCCATGGAGTCACCACCTTGCAGCCAACAGCCGGTGCAAAGACACATCCCCACGTAGTCGCTGTCGGCGATCTCCAAAGCGCGTTTGTAACCTTCAAAACTGCTGAAAATACAGCGAGGCACATTCCCCAGAGTAACCCCTGGAGGATCATTGGGATGAATGCCAATCCGCACCTTGCATTCCTCGGCAACCGGAGCCACTTGTTTGATGAAATAAATGAAATTGTCCCAGATCTCCTCTTCAGTGAAAACACGGTCGGGATCGGGGCGGTTCATTTTCCGGCCCTTTACCGGCATCATAGGTTTGGATTCGTCATACAGCCGGGTTTCGACACCCTCACGGTATTCCCCCGATTCCGCCCGCCAGGTGCCAAGAGGCGAATGGTCATAGTTGAAATACCTAATGCCGGCTGCGGCCAGATTGCGCAGGTTCTGCTTGAATGCCTCTATTTTCTCGTCCCGGCCGGGCAGTCCAAGTGTCACCTCCTCCATTTTCATTAGACTGCCGTTTCCAATGGTCCAGAGTTTCAGGCCATGCGATTCGGCCCTTTCACGGATGCGACGATAGTTGTCCGCGGTATGACCTCCTTCATCCGCGCTGGTCTGGACATACGCAATGCCCAGCTGCTTACAAAACTTCACCTCGTCCGGATCCATACTACCGGACATTGAATAAATGAGCTTTGGAGCTTGTCCATTTCCATGCGGATGGCCCGGTGTTGCCGCCTGGAGATGATTCCCCGCTCAAACTCGCGGGACTTCTCGGTGACATACTCGAATACCGCTTCCTCGACCTTCATGGTTTCGGCGGCTTCCTTGTAGTGGTGAATAAAGTAGTTCACCGCAAAAGAGAGTGTCTTGGTTGAACCGGATTGCTTGAGCTGATTTACAGCGGCGATCGCGTCCCGGTTCTGATCGTGGGTCAAAGTGGTCCAAACAGTCTGGCCGTCCGACTGGTCGTTGAGGTACTTGATTTCCAGTTGCTGACGCTCCGCAACTGCCGCGGCCCGGTTATTGAAGTTCTTGCGGATACGGTCCCCATTCAGAGTACCGGACAACCGCCAAGCCTCCCCGCCGCCGGGGTTGGTGAACTTGGTAATTTTGAATCTTTGTTTAGCCATGATCTACCCGCTAAGGTAGACTTCTTTTTCAGATTTGCCAATTCAAATTGGCAAATATAGCGTAAGTCGTTGATAAAATGGTGGAGGTGGCGGGAGTCGAACCCGCGTCCCTTGAGCCTTCACATACGGCGTCTACATGTTTAGT
>JAQBYJ010000145.1 GCA_027622555.1 Verrucomicrobiota bacterium | reverse complement strand
TAATCTCCAATGGGGAGCCCCGGGGCTAACGGTCAATATCCGCACCGATTCGGAAGAGGAATACCGGCGTGGTATCGACGAACTCCCAAACGTGGCGGAGGTGTTGGGTCGGGCGGGAGCCAAACGTATCCGCACTTATATCACACCGCGACACGACCACCTGACCTACCGCATGCTTTTCCGCCGTTATGTCCGGAGAGTTCGGGAAGTGGCGAGTATTCTTGATGATGCTGGTTTGCGCCTGGGACTCGAGTATGTGGCCACCCGGCACCTGAGGACTTCGGGCCGCTACACGTTCATCTTCACGCTGGCTGAAATGTTGGAACTGATCGAGGAAACGGGAAAATCCAATGTCGGAGTCGTCCTGGATTCTTTTCATTGGCATAACGCGCGTGAAACGGAAGCGGATATCCTTCAGTTAAAAGGATCGGATGTAATTTCCTGTGACTTGGAAGACGCTCCCGCCGGAATACCCATCGACGAACTGACCGATGCTCCACGCGCCCTCCCAGGCACCACGGGAGTCATTGACCTGAAAACATTCCTCGGTGCCTTGGTGCGAATCGGCTATGACGGTCCTGTCCAGGTGGAGCCTATGTTGGCTGAGTTTAGAACGATGCCCGCCGAAACCGTGCTGAGGCAAACAGCGGATTCACTGCGTCAATCACTCCTGCTTATTAATAACTAAAAATGGAAATGACAGGGTAAGCATTAACCTTTCCGGACAACCCCAACCATAATAGTCACTCCATGCATAGAAATTCCCATGCTTTTCTCGCGTTGCTCTGCCTCGCCGTATTCGGTGCGAGCTGTGCAAAAAATTCCCCTGCTCTCGAAAGACCCAACATCGTCATTATAGTAGCCGATGATATGGGCTGGGGAGATGTGGGTTTTCACGGGAGCCCTATTTCCACGCCGGGCATAGACCGCCTCGCACTAGAGGGAATGGTGTTGGACCGCTTTTATGTGTTTCCGGTTTGCTCACCGACACGGGCCGGGTTGATGACCGGGCGTTATCCCATTCGTTTCGGTTTGATGAAGGCCGCAATCCCGCCCCATAGAAACTTTTCCATGGACGAGGAGGAAGTGATAATACCCCAGGTGTTGGCCAAAGCGGGCTATAAGCATCGGGGGATCTTCGGAAAATGGCATTTGGGGCACACCCACATCAAATACACACCCACCCGGCGCGGCTTTACGGAGTTCATGGGCCACTACAACGGTGCCATCGATTATTTTACCCACCAGCGCGATGGAGAGTTGGACTGGCACCGGAATGAGGAAAGCTACTATGATGAAGGCTACGCCACAGACCTTATCGCCGATGCCGCCTCCAACTTCATCCGGAAACATGCGAATGCAGGACCTTTTTTCTGCTATGTTCCGTTCAACGCTCCCCACAGCCCCTTTCAAGCAAAAGAGGAAGATATCGATCGCTATCGCTCACTACCGGAATTGCCTGCCAATACCACTAACAAGCAGTTCAGACCGACCTATGCCGCCATGGTGGATTGCATGGATCAAGGGATTAGCCGCATTCTCCAGGCCATCGATGAGGCGGGTATTGCCGACAATACCCTGGTCTGGTTTTTTTCAGACAACGGTGGCACCTCCGATGCGGGGGACAACCGGCCATTACGGGGCAGAAAAGGAGATGTATTTGAAGGAGGAACCCGCGTGCCCTCGGTCGTTCGGTGGCCGGACAAAGTTCCTGCGGGAACAAAAAGCGAGGCCAGATTGGCCGTCGTGGATGTCCTGCCTACTTTGATCGAGTTGTCCGGAGTGACCCAACCACATGGAAAACCTTTGGACGGAATCAGCGCACTTGATATCCTAACCGGCAAGCGCACACATACGGACAGGGATGTGTTCAATTACATAGGCTCGCGGGGAGAGGAGCATGAACAAATCTCCCTGACGACAGCCGAGTCATGGAAGTTGGTTGTCCAAGGACCCAATATTATCAACCAAAACCTAAACGATTCCCATAGACGGAAATTCCTGTTCCGGATCGATCAGGATCCCAACGAGACAGTGGATCTGGCGCATGAGTTTCCCGAACGTGTGAGTTCCATGTATGAGCGTTTGCTGGAGTTCCGCTCGCTGCAACCTCCCAACGCCATCGCTCCGTATGTGGACCCAACACCCGGTTTCAAAGCGCCACCGGAATGGAAGGTTCCCGGTAATTAAATTCAGGAGAAAAATACAGCTCGAAACGGTGTTAAAAATTCAAAATTCAAAAAGATGAAACGCATGAAAAATTCAAAAGTATCGATTCCCCGTCGGGATTTCCTGCAGAAATCCTCCGCCATCGGGGCCGGGCTTATGGTGGTTCCCAGTTTTATTGTCGGACAATCCCCAAACCAGCTTGCCCCCAGTGAAAAACTCAACATCGCCTTGGTCGGCGTCGGCGGGAGGGGCCGGGTCGCCTTGCAAAGCCTTTTGGAGGAGAATATCGTTGCTTGTTGCGATGTCCACCAATCCGCGTTTACCACCCACCCCTACAATACCCAGGGACAATGGGGCAAGGAATTCTCGGGCAATCTCTCCAAGATAAAACAAAAGGGTACGCGGTGGTTCAATGATTACCGGGTCATGTTCGAAAAGATGGCCGACAAAATCGACGCGGTGGTTGTGACGACCCCGGATCACATGCATTTTCCCATTGCTCTATCAGCGGTAAATCTGGGGAAACATGTCTATTGTGAAAAGCCGATGACCCATACCGTGGAAGAAGCGCGCCTGTTGACGCTGGCGGCCAAAAAAGCAGGGGTGATCACTCAGATGGGTAATCAGGGCCACTCGAACAGTGGAACCCGTTCTGTCCGTGAGTGGATACAGGCCGGAGTGATCGGCAAAGTAAGAGAGGTTCATTCCTGGACTAATCGGCCCGGTTGGCCCCAGGGAATGGAAGCTCCGGACCATTCGCAAGGCGCTCCTGAAATCCCGGACGGGCTCCAGTGGGATTTGTGGCAAGGGGTGGCGAAAAAACGCGCCTACGACCCCGCTTACCTGCCGTTCAACTGGCGGGCTTATTTTGATTATGGTTCGGGGGCTTTTGGAGATATGGCCTGTCACATCATGGATGTCGCCTACTGGGCTTTGGATCTAGGTTATCCGGATTGGCTGGAGGCGGCGGCGACACCCCTATCCAGCGTTTCCTTTCCTCAGGCGTCGATGGTCACCTACCACTTTCCGTCCCGGGGTAAAATGCCGGAGGTTCTTTACAAATGGTATGACGGCCGGTTGCAGCCACCCCTTCCTGCATCCGTTCCCGAAAAGGAACGTCCGCAACGTGGCAGTGGCACGTTCATCATTGGAGAGGAAGCCGTGATTATCAGTGACGAATACGGGGGAAGCGTTCGTATATCCCCGTCGGAAAAATTCGAGGAGTTAAAGGAATCGCTACCACCAAAAACGATCCGCCGAATCAAAGGTGATCACCACAACGAATGGGCGAACGCCATAAAGGAAAACCGGAAAGCCAGCTCGGATTTCAGTTATGCTGGTCCCTTCACCGAAATGGTTCAATTGGGCAACATCGCATCGCGAATGGGAACACGTCTGCATTTTGATTCCAAGAGAATGCAATTTACCAAGCTGCCCAATGCCAATCAATTGCTGCGCAAGGAATATCCGGATGGCTGGATATTAAGCTAAGGTTATACATCGCCAACCCGAACCGTGAAACAAAGAAGCTTCACAATATTCTGTATTGCATGCTTACCCTTTTACCATTTGCCTGCATACAAAGCGGGAGACCCGATCCCTTCCGATTTTCTAATGCCCGATCCGCTTCCCCTGCGGGAAGCTGTCGCCAGCATTCAAGTTCCCCAAGGTTTCAAAGTGGAGTTGGCCGCAGCCGAGCCCTTGGTCCAGGATCCCATTAATATCGACTGGGGACCTGATGGAAAACTCTGGGTCGTGGAAATGGGGGACTATCCGACGGGAGTTGGTCCGGACGGCAAACCTGGAGGGCGGGTTCGCTATTTGGAGGATCTGGATGGTGATGGGCGTTACGACAAATCGACAGTGTTTTTGGATGGGCTGCTTTATCCTACCGAAGTCAAAGCTTGGCGCAATGGAGTCCTTGTTACTTCGGCACCAGACATACTGTATGCGGAGGATACCGACGGCGATGGAATCGCCGATTCCGTTAATTCCCTATATACCGGGTTTAAAAAAGGGAACTCCCAACATCTTGTTAACACCCTAAGTTTCGGATTGGATAACTGGATCCACATGGCCAATGGGGACAGCAATGGGCAGATTCGATCACTCAAATCTGGAAAAACAGTCGATATCTCCGGACGGGACCTCAAAATCAAACCCGATACGGGAGACATTGAAACTCTTACCGGTCGCACTCAATACGGCCGATGCAGGGACGACTGGGGAAACTGGTTTGGTTGCAATAACTCCAAACCTAATTTCCACTTCGTCCTCTCGGATCTATACCTGCGCCGCAATCCCTTTGTCATTTATCCCCAGGGAGTGGTTTTGGTTCCTGAAATCCCCTATGCACCTCCTATTTTCAGGATCAGCAAGGTGGAGAGCCGCTACAACAATGCAGGTGCTGATCACCTAATCACCGGTGCCTGCGGATTAAATATTTACCGGGATATCATTTTGGGTCCGGAATTTTATGGGAACACCTTCGTAAGTGAATCCGTCCACAACCTGGTACATCGCCAAGTCATGCGGCCTATGGGAACCACTTTTTCCAGCTCCCGCGCAGCAACGGAGCAAACATCCGAATTCCTTGCCTCGACCGACACATGGTTCCGGCCAACAGTATCGCGCACAGGACCCGATGGCGCGCTCTGGGTGGTGGACATGCACCGCTATGTGATAGAACATCCCGAATGGATTCCCGAAGAGTGGCTGGCTGTTCTAGACTTACGAGCGGGCAGTAACCTGGGACGCATATACCGTGTCGTGCCCAGACACAATCCGGTGCGTTCCATTCCCCGATTGAATTCGCTTTCCACTCCAGAACTGGTCCAAGTCCTAAGCAGTCCCAACGGGATTCAGAGGGACATGGCTCAACAATTGATCATCGAGCAAAAAAGCCCCAGGGCGATTCCGGAACTTGAAAAGTTGATTCAGAATCCGGCAAGCGAACTTGGAAGATTGCATGCCCTTTGCACACTGGACGGTCTGGGTAAGCTGCGTCCAGAAATTCTAGCCCATGCTTTGAACGATGAGTCACCCGAAATTCGCCGCCACGCGGTTCGCATCAGTGAATCCTTTGTGGAAACTTACCCCTGGCTTTTGGATGAGTTGATCTCACTGGTGAAAGAAAATTATCCTCCACTGTTACAACAATTGGCGTATACACTGGGAGAATGGCCCCAGAAAAGGGCTGGTGCGGCATTAGCGGAACTAGTCCTCCTTCATGGAAAGGATCCTTATCTTTTGGCCTCAGCCCTAAGTTCCGCAGTTCCGCATTTGGAAAATCTGGTGGCTATCCAAGGCGAAACGGGAAACATGCCATCGCCGACATTTGAGTCCGATTTGATGGCCATCGCTTTGGGAATTGAACACGAATCCGCATTAATAAAACTCCTTCGCGGCGCACTCCATCCGGATACTCCCGGTCAACGCCGATTTGAAAGAGTGGCCCAATTGCTGAGAGCCTTGGAAGTCAGGAAAAGTTCACTGGAAGAACTGGCGGAGAAAAGCTCACCGGAATTGCAGGAATTACTTCAAACCTGTGCCTCCGTTATCGCATCCGCCCCGGAAATTGTTAGTGACGGGAAACGCCCCATCCAGGAACGCATCGGGGCCATAGCGGTATTCGGTAAGGACCCCGGCGGAAACCTCAGCGGATTGCCCAGCTTGTCCGCATTACTTCTACCGGAAACACCGGTAGAGCTTCAAATGGCCGCGGTTAGCCGGCTGGGGGAAATAAATCATAGTAAGGCTGAGAATATCATTGTCGAGAGTTGGAGTCAATTTGGTCCAACGCTTCGATCCTCGGTTCTAAACCTCATGATCAATCATACCAGATTGACCCGCGTCCTGCTTGATTCGGTCGAATCAGGCCTGATCCCTGCTTCAGCAGTGGATGTGGCACACCGTGATCGACTTTTCAAATCACCATTTCCCGCCGTCCGGAACCGGGCCGAAGAAGTATTCGGGGGTGAGGTTAATCAGAACCGACATGCAATACTTGCCAAGTATGAAGCCACCTATAAAATGCGGGGTGATCCAGAACAGGGCCGCCTTTGGTTCACCTCCTTCTGCTCCGTTTGCCACCAGGTGAAGGGTATTGGCCGTCCCGTGGGTCCCGACCTTGCGGCCTTGACGGATAATTCCATTAAAGCCTTGCTGACAGGAATTATTTTACCCAATCAGGCGGTAGAGGACAAATTCCTGCTTTATGACCTTCGATTAAAGGATGGAACGGCACTGTTGGGGATGTTACAGAATGAAACCGGAAACAGTGTCACACTCGTCGGTTTGGATGGAAACGAACAGATCATTCTTCGATCCGAAATCCAATTAATGTCCTCAACAGGCCGCTCCCAAATGCCCGAAGGCCTCGAAGCGGTTTTGAATCCTCAACAGATGGCTGACATACATGCCTTTATATCACAATGATCCAGCGTAAAACGAATTGTAGAATAACTCCATGAAACCCATCGTTCAAATATCCCTCGACATCATAGAAATCGCGGAAGCCCTGTCCACCGCCGAAATGGCCATGCGGGCCGGGGTCGACTGGCTGGAGGCCGGCACCCCGCTCATTATCGCCGAAGGCATGCATGGCGTCAAGGCACTGCGTAGCCGTTTCCCCGATACGCCCATCGTGGCCGACCTGAAAACCATGGACGGGGGCTGGCTGGAGGCGGAACTTATGGCCAAAGCCGGAGCCACCCACGTCGTCGTCATGTCGCAGGCCCATGAGGAAACCATTCGTTGCGTGGTCAAGGCAGGTAAGGACCTGGGGATTAAAATCATGGGCGACAACCTGGGCAGCAGTAACATGGTCGACGGCGCCAAACTGCTGGCCGACCTCGGCTGCGATTTTGTCATTCATCACATCGGCTACGACGAACGCCGCGGTATTGCCGCCCGCGGGGAGCGCATGCCCAATCCTCTCGACCAACTGCGGGAAATTGTTCAGGCGGTCCATGTGCCCGTTCAGGCGGTGGGAGGCCTAACCATAGAGCAAGCGATCAGGACCCCTGAGTTCGGTGCCCCCCTGGTGGTGCTCGGAGCCCCCTTGACCATCGACGCCGATTCCTTCAAAACGGCCGAAGGCGATCTGGAAGCCTCTTTGCGGATAATTTGCAACGCCGTGCACGCCTATGGGGATGTTCCCATCAATTAATTCTCACACCTCGGTTCAAATTAGTAATCCTGCACAGTGTAATGATTCATGGAGTGTCCGAAACTGGTAGGGTGGTTCTGGCTTCCGAGCATGCGATATAACCCAAACCTCCGAAAGACAACGGCTTTCCCAGCAATCGAGTGCTGTCACAATCCCATTCTCACTACTCACCTATAATTTATGTTCCATCCCGCAGTCGTCAATTACCAGAACAAGCACAAAGCCGTCGAACTCCGTGAGCTCGAGAAGCCTACCATCGGCGACGAGGATGTGCTTCTCCAGGTCAAGGCCGTCAGCGTATGCGGCAGTGACCTCCACCAGTGGCAGGCGGTACACGGCTGGCCGGTCAATTATCCGGTCGTGCTGGGCCATGAATTTGGAGGAGTCATCGCCGAAATCGGCAGTCGGGTAATCGGATGGAAGGAAGGCGATCGCGTGGTCAGCGAAACCGCGGCCGTCATCGACCCCAACAATCCCATGACCCGGAAAGGACTCTACAACCTTGATCCCACCCGCAAAGGTTTTGGATACGGGGTAAACGGAGCGATGACGAAATTCGTCCGGGTTCCGGCCCGGTGCCTTCACCGCATCCCGGAAGGATTGGCCTTTGAAAAAGCCGCCCTGACCGAACCGTGTTGTGTCGCTTACAACGCGGTCATCCACCATGCCGACATCAAGCCGGGCGACCGGGTCGCCGTGATGGGGCCCGGCCCCATTGGCCTGCTCTGCGCCGCCATGGCCAAACTCTGCGGAGCCGAGGTGGCCGTGGTGGGCTTGGAGACGGACCGCAAACGGCTGAAGGTCGCCGAAACCTACGGCTGCACCGCCCTTGTGGATGGCCTGGAAGACTGGGCCTACGCCGTCGATGGATTGGGAGTCGATGGCGTCATCGACGCGGCCGGTGTGTCCAAAACGCTGGAAATCGCCCTGAAAATCACCCGCCCGGCAGGCTGGATCAGCAAGGTCGGCTGGGGCCACCAGCCCCTGGGCTTTTCCCTCGATCCGCTGGTCCAGAAAGCCATCACCCTGCGGGGTAGCTTCAGCCATAACTGGCCCATCTGGGAACGCGTCCTGCAGCTCCTGGCCACCGGGCAACTGAACCTCGATCCGGTCATCGGCGGGGTCTGGCCCCTCGAAGAGTGGCACACCGCCTTTGAAACCATGCATTCCGCTGAAATCGTTAAATCCGTTTTGATACCATGAGCCTGGGGGGTAGAGAATAAGGTGGTAGAGAATAAGTATGGCGCATATGGGGTCATTATGGCGCATATGGGGTCATATCTTCATTATTGACATAAATCAATTGTATGGCGCATATGGGGTCATATCTTCATTATTGACATAAATCAATTGAGCATCTTCTTTCATCCGCATGGCACGGAAGTTAAGAGCAGAGTACCCTGGAGCGTGTTATCACGTTATTAATGGGCTCTCGTGGTCATGTCGCAACTGCGTTGCTCGGTAGTGGTAATTTCCAATCCAAAATCTTTTTAGCCAGGGGTGCGGCAGAGGCGTTTGAAAGAACCTTGTTGTTATTCTGCGCTACGCTTGTAGATGTGTTGCAACTGAAGTTGCTCGGTACAAGCCTGCGAACGCTTTGATTGGAAGCTGAGCGCTTATGTAATCATGAGCAACCACTTCCACTTGGCGGTGGAAACTCCAGAGCCGAATCTAAGTCTCGGTATGAAATGGCTGCAGGGAACTTGGGTGATGCGCAACAACCGGTTTCGACGTCGAACCGGACGACCGTTCCAGGGCCGTTTTAAAGGGATCCTCCTCGAACCTGAAGCCCTTGCACCTGTGACAAGCTATATTCATCTCAATCCTCAAAGAGCCGGTATTGAATCGGTTGAGCAGGTCGGGGAATACCGATGGAGCAGTTTGTCCTGGTATCTGAAAAAGCCCCGGCCGGGATTTCTGAACATGGATGCCGTGTTGTCTGCCATTGGTGGTATCAAGGATAGCAAATATGCTCATAAAAAATACCTGGATTACCTGAAGTTTCTGGCAGAAAACGAACCTGGGAAGAAGACCTTGGCCTTTGATAAATTAAGTAAGGGGTGGTGTTACGGTTCTAAAGAGTTTAAGAAAGAGGCAATTTTACAAATAAAGCAAAAGGGTGCCGATCTGGACCGATCCGGATTGTTGGGAATAGATTCCGGGAACATTCAGGAAGCTAAGGGCATAAGGAACAGGGTCATATCTTCATTATTGACAAAATTCTTCCTTTTCTTCCACTCAGCTCCTTTTATCAACTCCAATCCCCAACGTACTGAATTAATGAATCCGGTCCTCCATTCCCAAATCTGACCCCTGTTTTCTGTCAATAATGAAGATATGACCCCGTATTTCTCCCCCACTTACTTTTATTTGAAAATGCCTCGAAGCTCAATCAACGGATTCGTATACCCATGAACAAACAACGCCCCATCCTTCTCTTCGCGATCCTCTCTCTGGCGGTAGCCGCGCCGTTCTCAATGGCCCAAGCCCAACAGCTTTCCGAAGCGCGATTGGCACAACTGCTCGAACGTTTTCCGGAAACGGATGCGAATGGCGATGGCAAACTGACCGAGGAGGAGTATCAGGCCGCCCGCCAACAGTCCCAGAGAGACGCGGAGCGCAATGCGCGTCAGGCCGCAGCCGCGCAAGCGATACCGACATTCGATCCTGGATGGGAGGAAGATGAATTTCCACCGCACGCGGTCAGTCTCAAAACGCCCGAAGAGATCATGGCGATTTACAAGCGGGGCGAGGCGGGGCGCACCTACGCGGAAGCGAGCGACGCCATGTCCTTTCCCGAGCAAGCCGACGGTATCCTACGCATCGTGGGAACGGGCCACAGCTTTACCGCACCCGGCTATAGAACTTTGCCCGCCATCACCCGGGCCGCTGGTTTCGAGCAGCCGCTTTCCTTGCACAATGGCGGCGGGCGCACGGGCAGCGTGAGCTACAAGTGGGAGCAGGAAAACGGCATTTTCGAATTTGACGGCAAGCCCTTGCCCAAGCTCCTGGCCGCTATTTCCAACGCGAAATGGGAGGCGATGATCTGGGGGCCCTACAACGGAGATCGTCCGAAATTCTACACGAGCTGGATCGATTTCTGCGAACAATACAATCCTGGCATGAAGTATTTTGTCATCGACGGCTGGCCCACGCTCTCTCAGGTCCAGATGGTCTTCAAACGGAAAGGAAACCCGGAATCAGAATCCTTCTTTACGGATGAGGTCTTCGACCAACTCAACGAGGTCGCGAACACGGGTTTTGCGGGTCTCGTGAAAACACTGCGCGAAACAACCGATGAAGTATACATCCTGCCTACGCGCGCTGCCATGACGGAGGCGGCCAAGCGGTTCAAGCGGGGAGAGCTTCCCGGTGTCGAAGGCCTGTATAAGGTGATTGGCGGAAAAGAAAGTTCTATCTGGGCAGACCAACGCGGCCACTTGGGCCCCGGCTTCGACCGCCTGGAGGGTTATGTATTCTACGCCACGCTCTACGGTAAATCCCCTGAACTTATTTCAGCACCTATCAAGTTCGACCAGAAACCAGGTTTCCTAGACGCCGACATGGACAAAATCTTCCGTGAAATCGCCTGGGCGGCGGTGGTGGAGCACCCCCTCTCCGGCGTTACAGACAAGAACGGGAATGGCATCGGTGATCATCTGGAGTAGCGATCGGAGAGTTCTTCCGCGGTCGAAGTTTCTTAATAGAGTATAATCTGCTAGAACTTGTATGTGTCGGGACGTGGTCCCTCGGTACCCTGTGGTTGTTGTTCGCTTCGCTGTCGTCCAAGGACTCGGTACTGCCACAGGGTTATAATCTCACTTTCGATCAATCGCGGTGCGGTCCTAGCCGAAGGGTAGGACAGAAAACCTTTGATACCACGTGGTCTCGCCAGGTGGAGGGGAGAACCAATGGGGTCATAGGTATAAACCGGCCGCATCGGTAACACATTTACCGGGCACATAGGTTACAGTTAAACTGGGGGTTATGC
>JAQBYJ010000144.1 GCA_027622555.1 Verrucomicrobiota bacterium | reverse complement strand
CTCATTGTTCTCATTTTATGCATTGTTTAGCACAACATGTCTCCCATTTTTCGGGGCAGGCTCAGAATCCCTGCTTCGTTTGCTAAAGCGAGAGCGATCCCGGAATCCTTGGCCGCGTGTTCAGCAGAAAAATAACAGTCGTGATCCCGTGTTAGCATATCCGCGGCATCGGTTTCCAGAACGCGCGAATTGGCTCCCGTTTGCGCAAAGATCTCGCAGAGCATCTTTAAATCGAGTCCTAAAGCTTGCCCGAGCCCGAGGCCTTCAGCCAAGGCGGCGGTGTTAATATTCATCACCATATTTACGAGTGCCTTTACTTGAGAAGCCGATCCTGCTGGACCGACGTACCTCAGGGATGTACTTAACTTTTCCAAAAGATCCTTCACCGCGGTGAACACGATCTCCGTGCCACCGACCATAAGGTACAAGGTTCCTGCCCGTGCCTGTGGTATGCTTGATGCCATACAAGCTTCGAGAGACTGTGCGTCCGCATCATGACAAGCTTTCTGCAGCTCTACGTGTATCGATGGGCTCAGAGTTGCACAGTTGATAAAAGTTTTCCCTATCGCCTCCATCAGAAGGTTGTCTTCCTCGTTGTAGAAAATGTGCCTCATAGCCGCGTCATCTGAAACGACTGTAAAGATGATATCAGCAAGCCGAGAAACTTCCTTCAGCTGCTGACAAGCTTTCGCTCCAGTTTTTTCAGCAAGGCTTTCTGCGATCTCAAGATTGAGATCATAGACCGCCGCAATGGGGTAATTACAATCGTGCAAGCGCTCCGCCATGTTGAAGCCCATGCGTCCTACGCCTACAAATCCTATTTTTGGTAATGTCATAATGTGGAGGAGTTATTTTAATGTGTTGCGACAAGCTAAAACCTTTCAGGCAAAAGAAAAAGGCCGAAATTGAGCTTAACCCAATTTCGGCCTGAAATTCAATATGCGCGATTACTATTTTTTCGAGGTTTTTTTGAGCTGCTCGATCTGTTTGTCCCAAGGTAGGGCTTTAAACTTGGTTCGTTCAGCTGCAGACAACTCTCTCAGATAATCAAAATAAGCCTTTTTCATTTCTGGGCTCAGCTCATTCCAATGATCTATGGTTTCCTTCCGTTGCTCCGTGGGCATCTTGTTCAAATTCTGAATGCGTTGGAGAGCATTCTTACGGTCGGTGGGTGTCATCTTCTCGATCGACTCCAAGGTCAAACGCACACGCTGCAGATCTTCCTTTGGCAATTTGAGAAGTTCCTTCAAATTAGCTAGATCCTCAACGTTGGCTTCAGCTTCCTTTTTTTCATCCGCTCCGCTTAGGGCGGTTGCAGTTGAAATAAGTGCTACCATCAGCCAAGCGGCTAATCGCTTACTCAATCTGGACTTCATAATGTTTGGACTGTGTTTCATGAATCGGCCTCTCCCAGTAAATAATATAAGGGAACTGTTTTCTCCAGCTCAATGAGAACTTTTGCAGAATGTAGAGTTTCTTCTAAGTAAAGAAGCTCCTCGAAATTCATTTCTGCAAAGTTTGTCTGAACGACATATGGTGGCGCATTATTAGGATTTTGGTTTTGCCATACGGAGTAACTAAATACTCCCACTAATAATATGGCAGCTACCATGCCGCTCTTGACCAGCCATCGCATGGCCGGGATTTCAAAAAGCATGGCGGATTTACTGTTTTCAATGCGGGTTAGTGTGCGTTCGGTGAAGTCGGGATTCACCGAAATGAATTGGCCGGACAACAAACTTTCGATTTCTTTTTCGTCGACAGGCGGAACCATGATAAACGTGCGCTCCGCAAAAGTTTCAGCCGGAATGATGGGATGGCCTGCAAGCAATGCATCCAACTCGTCATCGCTGATAGGACGTTTCTTTTCCTTCATCGGAGTTCCTCCATTTCAATTTTCAGCTGGGCACGCGCACGGTGGATCCAGGTTTTTACAGCATTCTCGCTTGCCTTCATGATCTCTGCAATCTCCAGATAGCTGAGTTGTTGTTGTTTGTATAGAAGGATAGCTGATCTGTGTTTTTCCGGCAGCTTCTCAATCGCTATTTGGAAAACTTCTTCGATTTCGACCAGTCGTCGTTTCACCTCTGGGTCTTCGCTCTGTTCATAGTGGAATTCCTGTGGATCCACGTAATCAACCGGTTTACGTCCCTTCCGTCGGAATTCATTCAACAAAACGCGACGGGCAACGTGAAACAGAAATGTCGAGAATTTGGCGCGGGCTTCGTAGCGTGCTGCGGCTCGATAGATTTTGATAAAAACAATTTGGGCTAAATCTTCTGATTCTGTGTAGGATCCAAGCGAGCGGTAGAAAAAGTTTATGAGCGGCTTCTTCCACTTGTCTATCAGTTGCCGTAGCGCTTTCGAATCTCCGGCAGCCACTTCAAACATGAGCCGGATATCTTCATCGATGGGTATTGGAATAGGTTCAGACAATTCCCACCTCCCTACGGGCTTCGTTTGTGTCTGCCAAGCGGATAATAGACTCGCTGTTATTTCCATGCATCATAAATCCCCTTGGAGGATGAATAGTTACACGGGAATCAACTTATTTTTGTCTATCATATTGATGAATAAGGGTCTTACGAAACGAGGTTGTTTTAATCGTTAAAATTGGGAAGAACCTGTGAATTAATTGTGTGAAAATTTTAAAATCAGCCACTGTCAGCAACTTAGGTACTAATTGAGTATGTTAATAACTAAAATCCATTGACACAATATATAGGGGTTACCATAAATTTCCCACACAACATATGGGGATAGTCGGATCTTTCAGTCCAACTTAACTCATTACCTATTCAGTCTCTATCGAACGTTCACTTTCCCTGGTATTCTTATGCTCTCTGAGAGTCCCGTATCCTGAACTTTATTCTAAACTATTCTCTGTTTCTTTCTGCTTTAATGGACAAAATATTTACTATCGGAAATAAGACTTTTGTCTTGGACGAATCAAAAGCCGAAGCCGCATACGCCGCCAAAAAGATTATAAATGGTCGTGACACCATGACCTTCAATCTGTTGCCACTCAAATATAAGTGGGCCTACGATCTATATCGTAACATGAAGTCAAACCATTGGGAGCCAGAGGATATCCCAATGAACAAAGATATCGAGCAATGGAAATCTAAGGACTTTTTGAGCGATAGCGAACGTTGGATCATCCGCATGTGCATGGGGTATTTTTCAGCTGCCGAAGGTATCGTTGGAGATAATATTCTCCACGTGATTCGTGAGCGTGTCACCGCTCCGGAGCTCAAGCTGGTTCTCGGCCGTCATGCCCACGAAGAAAACATCCACGCCGATTCCCTCCTCTATATGATCAGCTCTTTGGGGATCAATCCGCACGAATGTGAGGCCATGTTTGAGGACATCCCCACGATCCTTAAGAAAAATGAGTTTGTTACCAAGACCACCCGCTCCCTTCGTCGAGATCTTGACCTTACCCAAACAGCAAACAAACAGCTGCTGGCAAAGAACATGTTTGTCTTCGGTCAGTGCATGGAAGGAACACAATTTTACGGGCTATTCGGAATGGTTCTATCTCTTTACCGTCAGAACAAATTCCCTGGTATCGGACAGATGTTTCGCTACACACTTCGCGACGAATCAAACCACATAGAGCTCCTTCGCAATTTGTTCATGGATCTTGTTTCGGAGAATCCCGATGTATGGACAGAAGACTTCCGCGATGAGTGTGTTAACCTCATGCGCGAAGCGGTTGCTTTAGAAAAAGAATTTATCAGCGATTGCCTTCCTTTAAACGCATTGGGTCTAAGCGCTGAAGACTTTATGCAGTATATCGATTATATTGCTGACCGAAGATTGGAAGGAGTAGGCCTGCCCCTCATTAATGCAGGTATTACGAATCCGTTCCCATGGCTCGCCGAAATGATGGATATTCAGAAGGAACAAAATTTCTTCGAAGGCCGCGTGACTGAATACCAAAAAGCATCTGCCCTTGAACAGGGCGATGACGATGAACTCTAACTGCTAATACCGAACACTCTCCTTTCATGCTTAATCGCACATCTGCTCTCAAAGAAGACTTAGCGCTCAAAAAAATCGTAAAAGACAACCACCTGGGAAAATCGAAATTCAATTGGCGCGAAGTGCTTACCGACGATCGGCTTGTTCAGCCGGATTTGAAGATCGAGTCTCAGGAAGGTACTGTAGATATCGACCTGGCTGATATTGCTGATATGGTTGGAAACGCACTGACCAATCTCCTTGCATCCCGCGAGGACCAGGACGTCTTTAACAAAAAAAATCAGGATTTCGTTGCTAACATCACCCGCGAAGTGGCGAAGCACCTCCTTAATATTCCTCAGGAGCCAGGGGCTGCGAATCTCATAACCCAACGAGCGTTGAATCTCGAAATCGAGAAAACGCTGGTTGACCACAACGCGCACGATGTTGCCAAAAGCCTCGTTATTAACCGATCTCATCTCATACAGGTTCAGCAGCCAGCTTCAACTTGTAAGGTGATTCGCCGTAATACCCAGGTAGTTCCGTGGAACGAAAATAAGGTGGAAATCGCGATCCGCAAAGCGTTCCTTTCATTGGAAAAAGACTCTTCCCCAGCCATTGATGTTGCTCAAGCCGTATCGCTTAGGGTTAGAGATTCGCGCCGGACATTCATTCATATCGAAGATGTCCAGGATATTGCTCAAGAGGAGCTGATGAAAGCCGGTCACTTCAAAGTTGCTGAGACTTACATTCTCTATCGTGCCCAGCGCTCAATGTTGCGCGAAATAGAAGGCGAGCCGGTAACAGAAGCGATTGATCCCCAGCAAAACTCGATGGTGGTCGTAAAACACCTCGATGGTAATACTTTTTTCTGGGATGGTGCCGATCTCAAGGAGCGCATCCGCTACGCTATGATCGGTCTCGAGATCGATATGGTAGAGGAGGAAATCGAAGCCGAGCTGAGACGTTCTCTGTTCGATGAAATCTCGTTGGCCGACCTCCAAAAGACAATTATTCTTAACGCCAAATCCTTAATCGAGAAGGACGCCGATTTTGCCAAGTTTGCTGGAAGAATACTTAGCACCTATATCTACGAAGAAGTCATTGGATGGAATATTGTTAAGGACGGCATCCGTTCATTGAAACGTTTTCATGCAGATTACTTCAAACACTACCTGAAACATGGTATTGAAATTAAAAGACTTTCTCCTCGTTTGAAGGAATTCAATATCGATAGATTAGCTGAAGCTCTCGACCCAGCCGCTGATCTCGATTTCGATTACCTGGGAATTCAAACCCTTTACGATCGTTACCTCATCGTTGACAAAACCGACAGCAAGCACCGCCGCATGGAGACGCCCCAGATCTTCTGGATGCGGGTTGCTATGGGTCTCTTTGTCGACGAGAAGGAAGAAAAAGAAGAAAAAGCCATTTCACTTTATACGCTGTATAAAAGCCGCCGGTTCTGCTCATCCACTCCAACCTTGTTCAACTCAGGTACTCTACACTCCCAACTGTCGTCCTGCTACCTGTACTGGGTTGATGATTCCATTGAAGGAATCATGCAACGCGGTATCGCCGAGAACGCCTACCTATCCAAATGGGCAGGCGGACTCGGTGGGAGTTGGACTGCGGTCCGGGGCACAGGCGGTTACATCAACGGCACCAACGGAGAAAGCCAGGGTATCATCCCGTTCCTGAAACTTCACAATGACCAATTGGTCGCGGTGAACCAAGGAGGCAAGCGCCGCGGTTCGGGATGTGCTTATCTGGAAACCTGGCACAACGATATAATCGAGTTTCTAGAGTTGCGTCGAAATACCGGCGATGAGCGTCGCCGCACCCACGACATGAATACGTCGAATTGGATTCCGGATCTGTTCATGAAGCGTATGGAATCTCGGGAAAACTGGACTCTGTTCCGCTCCAACGAAGTCCCGGATCTTCATAATATTTACGGTAAGGCGTTTGAGAAAAAATATATCGAATACGAAGCCAAAGTTGAGACCGGAGAAATCTGGGGCGAGAAAGTAGAAGCCATCGAACTTTGGAAGAAGATGCTGAAAATGATCTTTGAAACAGGTCATCCATGGATCACCTTTAAAGATCCTTGTAATGTTCGTAGCCCCCAGGACCACGCAGGAGTAATCCATAGTTCCAATTTGTGCACGGAAATTACTTTGAATACAGGGGCCGATGAAACGGCTGTTTGTAATCTCGGATCTATCATTCTCGACAATCATTTGGAGGACGATGGCAACATCGACCACCGGAAATTGCGTAACACGATTCGCACGGCTGTGAGAGCCCTTGATAACGTCATCGATATCAATTTCTACCCAACAGAGGCAGCGCGGAATTCTAACCAACGCCACCGTCCCATTGGCTTGGGTGTTATGGGACTTCAAAATTCTCTCTTTAAGAAAAATATCCCATTTGCGTCCGAAGAAGCCGTCGAGTTCAACGATGAGTTCATGGAAGCCATCGCATACTACGCCTATGAGATGTCCAGTGACTTGGCCAAGGAGAGTGGGTCATATAGCAGCTTTAAAGGCTCCAAATGGGACCGGGGGCTACTTCCACAGGACACCCTGGACATGTTGGAAGATGAACGAGGTCAGACGGTCGATGTTCCTCGAACAAGTCGTATGGATTGGGATTCACTTCGAACGAAGATTCAAACGCAGGGTATGCGCAACTCCAACGTGCTTGCGATTGCTCCGACAGCCACTATTTCAAACATCACCGGCACGTCACCGTGTATTGAGCCGTCTTACAAAAACATTTTTGTTAAGAGCAACCTTTCGGGTGATTTCATTGTGTTGAACGCGCACCTTGTCCGTGACCTAAAGAAAGAAGGATTATGGGATCAGGAGATGCTGGACAACTTGAAGTACTTCGATGGTGAGATCCAGGACATCGAAGCCATACCAGATGATTTGAAGAAAAAGTATACCACGGCATTTGGAATCGACTATAAATGGTTGATCGCCGCCGCCGCACGTCGACAAAAATGGATCGATCAATCGCAATCGGTTAATCTCTTCCTGCCCAAACCGGAATTGAAGGCTTTGTCTCACATGTATCGCGCGGCCTGGAAACAAGGCTTGAAGACGACTTACTACCTACGAACCCTGGGTGCCTCAAATATCGAAAAAGCGACTATCAAGTCGAAGAAAGAAATTCGAGGTCTTGTGGCTCAGGACACGGAGAAGAAATTTACCGAAGAGGAGAAAAATGCTTGTAGCATCGAAGCCATGAGAAATGGCGAAGAGTGCGAGGCTTGCCAATAATTTTGCTGTTAAAGCTGATTCCGATAGACTGATTAATTATTCAGGGGCGAAGGCGGACATCGCCCCTGTTTTTTATAAATAAAGAAGGTGGGAAAATTGAGGAGAAGGATTATCCCAGAAATCACTCTTCAAGTTTGCAATCCTGGCTCAGAGTGATAGCTTATAAAAATCTTGAATCCATAGCCCTTAATTGGGCTGGGAAAGAGAGCGTGGAGAGTTGTTGCTTGGAGAGCGACAACCAATACATAGCCCCAAGCGATCTGAGGGGTTCGCTTGGGGCGTTTCTTTGCCTTTAAGGAAATACCCATCCCATCCGGGTCCGATTCTTTCTATGGGGTGATATTCATCGAAAACAAATGTAGAACCGAATTTAGTCGGGAATCCGGGGTTCACGAATCGCGGTTTTTATCCGTCGCTTTCAGCTTCCGCCGCCGCCCAAGGGCTATGGCGAGACACCTCGGAGGACTGAAGAAACCGCTCTTGCACTTTGTGCTCAAGACCGAACAGCGGGGTGCTTAGCTCCACCACGCCACCTCGTCCCCATGTCACGCCCTAATCCCGACTTAATCGGGCGAAGGAGGATCAGCCCCGTCTATTAACGTCCCTCGTCCCCCGCCTTCCTTGTCCTGCGAAGCCCTTGGGGCGAAGCGGGATCGCCTCACGTCCCCCGCCCCTCTATTAACTTCCCACTTGATCCGCATCGGTTGCCTCACTAGCTTGGCTGTGACTCAATCAACAGGCTCTAATCGACAAATTTCCCTGACACTCTCTCCCGTAATACAACGCATGAGAAAGTAGCCCCGTACGTTTTTTAATCTTTTCATTCTTCAATAAGTGCTCCGCGCCTTCTCATCCATCCGCAAAACCCACTCCGCCAAGGCTCCGAGGGACGTCGCAGTAACATGCAGGAAAGATCTTTCAATATGGAATACCAGTGACACGCGGTTAACCTTTCACTTAGGTTAAATCCGTGAACTCTCTGCTCCGCATGGTTGTTTCCGTGATTTGTTTAAGTCTGGTATCCATCCCGGCCCAGGCAGTTCCGCTATTTGAATCCGATGATCCGGTTGAAATGCGAATCGTAGGTCCGTTGCATTTCCTAAAAGCTCAGCGTGGTGATGACCCGGAATGGCTGACAGGCACCCAGGTATTTGTTAAAGACAACGATGGGACTGAACGAGCTCTCGACGTCGAAATAATGGCGCGGGGCAACTTTCGACGTCAGGAGAAAATTTGTCCATTTCCACCCTACTGGGTGAACTTTAAGAAAAAGCAGGTGGATGGAACCGTTTTTGAAGGGCAGGACAGGATTAAAGTGGTATCGCATTGCAGGGAGAACCAGAATTCTTTCGATGCCTACATTTACCGGGAGTATCTGGCCTACAAGACCTACAATTTGCTTACCGATAATAGTTTCCGCGTTCGTTTAGCACGTATCGATTACGAAGATACTCGGAGCGATTATAAAAAAGAATCTCAAGTGGCGTTCCTGATCGAACATACGGATTCCCTGGAAAAACGTTTGAGGGTTAAGCATATCAAAGACCGTTTCATCCTACCCTCGCTTTATGATATGGAGGAACTGTGTTTGGCGGAACTTTTCCAGTACTTCGTGTCCAATGCCGACTTCACTTTTTTCGCCAGCCATGAGGAATGCTGCCACAATGGGAAAGCCTTTTCATTCGAAGATGGATCGAGAGGTCATCTACCGGTCCCATACGACTTCGATATGTCCGGAATTGTTAATGCTCCTTATGCAAACCCCAGTTCGGGAATGATGGAAAAAGGAGTCAATAAGGTAACTCACCGATATTATTTGGGCGTGGAAGTTACGGACGAAATTTTAGAGAAAACAATTGCTCTTTATCAAAGTAAGAAAGCTTCAATTTACGATCTGTGGGAAAATTTTGAGCCTTTGGATGACAAGGCCCGTGCAGAGGCCCTGGACTTCATCGACGAATTCTATGAGATCATTGAAGTCCCACAAAATGTTGAGAAGAGAATTAAAGAAACGATGGAAAGTTTGGATGATGGAAAGTGTTGCCAGGAAGGATAGATTGACAGCCTTAAGAAAGGAGATGTCGGAGTAATACGAGTAATCTGCCGATAAAAAGATATGATGAGATGACCTGTCCCTCGGAGCCTTGGCGAAGTGGGATGTCGCCTGCGGCTCGGTAGGTCGATGTCGCGTGAAGCTCGGAACATTCTAACTCCTCGGTGATGGTTTGAAGCTGCCGATCCATTTGGCCCGATCGTCTTACAATGCTTTGGGTCAAATTCAAGAATTCCATAGAGTCTCGTAATTCTTCCTAGTCATAACGTTGGCGCATTTCCGGAACTATTAAATGGCGGGGTCCAATGTATTTTGGCAGCAGTGCTCTATAGCTATACAGGTCGTTCGAAACATTATTTAGCACTGACCTTTGAAGGTTCAATTGGGCCATCAATTCCATTGCTCTCTTGTAAAGAAAAGGGTCACGACTTATCACTTGGGTTTTCCCATTCATTAGCTTGCCCAACAGGCCGGTGTTGAGTTGTTCTCTCCGAAAGTTGCCCAATTGATTGAGGTCTCCTTCAAAAGCCTCTAATTCTTCGTCGGAATTCGTATCTCGTTCGATAAAGCGTATAATGGAGTGCGCCTTTATTGCACTGCTGACAGTAAATTCGGTAACTTCTTTGTTTAGGATTACCTCGTGTGCTATGTCGGCTTTAAGTTGTAGGATATACGCATCAAACTCCACCTGCGCCTTCCGGTCCTCGTTCCAGTTGTTCAGCTGCAGCACCATCATGATCCCGATGATGATCAACGCGATTTCGCCCACGGTATACCCCAAGTAACGAAGGAGTTTACCTGAGATGACGTGTCCTTCGGAGCCTTGGCGAAGTAGGAAAAGCTTCATGCGTATACTGCGGAATGGGGATTTCATATGATGCCCGCCGGTTAACCCTCTAATGGGTTGCGCCATCGAAGTCCTTTGAATCGAGAAAAATCGGCATCCGTGGAACAGAGTTCGCAATCGTGATCGATGGCGAGGGCTGCCAAGTAGGCATCCGAGGACAGGTTGGCGACCGCCTGACTTTCAACAAGTAACTTTTGCAAAATACTCCAAAAGGAAGTCGAGGGTTCGACAATTTGCACGACAGGTTGTGAAAGCCAACTCTCCACTGTTAGGGTTGCTTCTTCAATACTCAAAGGTGACTGCACTGCACGGGGATTCGTAAAGATTCTGATGTAGGCCATGCAGGTTATCCATGCCAATCCGATTTGTTCTTCTCCTGAAAGTGTTTTATCCCACCAGGCACGAGCTTCGTTGTGCTTGGGAGACAAGGCGTCCTCTGAATAAAACAATAAGTTTGCGTCGACCAGAATCATTGAAATGACGGACCTTCGACCTGTTCAATCAATTCCGCTACATTGTCGTAATTCAGACCTGACTTGAGGCCAACCATTTTGGGCTTTGTCTTATAAGGCTTGGTTGTTTGTGGTTTGTTAGCTTCCGCCAAACCCTTCCGCAATACCTCATTCAAGGCCTGCTTGAATTTAAGCGAATGCTTTCCGGCATACTGCCTTAACCGTTTTTCCACAGTATCATCGATAGTTACTGTTGTTCTCATGGAATTGATAAAAAGCATCATGATGCTTTTTTCAAGACATAAAAGGAATCAAGCTGCGCTCTGATTCCGATATTCGCTTGTTAGGGCAGGACAGGGGAGCGGTCTTTCCTCGTCTGATCGAGGGGCATCATACATATGTTGCGGAATGGGGATTGAGCTGAAATTCTTGTGGATTCAGCGTTGTCGTCCTGCGGACTCGGAACATTCGATTGTTTCATGCTTCTTTCCTCCTTGTTCTTCGTGTCCTCTTGAATAGCGGGTGAGTAAAATTCATTCATATCCCTCCAGAACGGCGAGGAAGTCCTGCAAGTGCTCTTTGATGCTCTCAGAGAAAACTAAGGAAGCTCTTAATCTATTCGTGATAGTATGAGCTGTGTATATAAATTCAGGAGAAGATCTCAACTGCTCCATGTCGTACTTCGGTCGCACACTTGATTGATTGTGACCTTTTCCTCCATATTGGTTCATGCGGCTAGTACCCTGTACCATCTATAAATTCGGATAAAGGCGAGTCAGTTTGATTCGGGCTTTTTCGTTG
>JAQBYJ010000143.1 GCA_027622555.1 Verrucomicrobiota bacterium | reverse complement strand
CATCACCAAATGATAATGAATCTGCCAGGCGCAATGACTCGCTTTGTTCACTCGTTTCGTCGAATCCACTAATCACTCTTTTCATGAAAACCTGCAAGGAAAGCGCAAGAAAGATTGCTGAACCTCCCATGTACTATCCAGTTTTTCGGGATTTCAGGAAAGCCACATCATTCTCTTTGCGATTCCTAACCCAATAAATCCTTCACCACATGCCCGTGCACATCGGTGAGGCGGTAGTTACGGCCCTGGAATTTGTAGGTGTATTTCTCGTGGTCGATGCCCATGAGGTGCATGAGGGTGGCTTGAAAGTCGTGAACGTGGACGGGATTTTCGACTGCGTTGAATCCTAACTCATCAGTCGCGCCGTAGACGAACCCGGGCTTTACTCCCCCACCCGCCATGCAGATCGTGAATCCGTAGGGATGGTGGTCGCGACCCCAGCGAGCTTTGTTTTCGAACTCACCTTGTAAGAATGGTGTGCGCCCAAATTCACCGCCCCATATAACGAGGGTGTCATTCAGCAGTCCACGCTGCTTTAGGTCCTTGATCAAGGCAGCACTTGGGGCGTCCGTGTCTTGACACTGGATTTCAAGCTGAGAGGTCAGATTGTTGTGCTGATCCCAACCGGCATGCATGAGTTGGATGTAGCGGGTTCCGCGCTCGGCAAGGCGACGAGCCATGAGACAGTTATAGGCATAGGTTCCTTGCCTATGCACATCGGGCCCATACATCTCCAGGGCGGCTGGAGACTCATCAGAGAAATCAGTCAACTCGGGTACACTGACCTGCATTTTGTAGGCCATCTCGTATTGGGAAATACGGGTGGCGATTTCCGGATCTCCGTACTCACTTAATTTGATCTCATTCAGATGAGCCAGGTCATCCAACATGTCGCGACGGAGTTCACGATCCATGCCATCCGGATTTTGTAAATACAACACAGGATCTCCACTGCCCCGAAATTTTACACCTTGATATTTCGTAGGGAGAAATCCGCTACCCCAGTAGAAGTCGTAGAACATTTGTCCGCAAGATGCCTCCTTATCGCGAGAAGTCATTGCCACAAAGGAAGGTAGGTCCTCAGTTTCTGCTCCCAACCCATAGCTGAGCCAGGAACCGATCGTCGGTCGTCCGGGAATCTCGGATCCGCTTAAAAAGAACTGGATGGCCGGGGCGTGGTTTACCTGGGTAGTGTACATCGACTTAATAAAGCAAAGCTCGTCCGCAAGTTCCGCCAGCTTCGGAATGAAGTTTCCCATCCACATACCGTTTTGACCGTATTGCTTAAATTCAGTGATATTTGGCAACAGCAATTTCGCCTTGGTATTGGTCATGGAGCTGAAACGCTTTTCACCGAGGATCGATGCTGGCACTGGCTCACCCTGCATCTTGGTCAACATCGGTTTATAGTCGAATAGGTCGACGTGGGAAGGTGCGCCGTTTTGCAGCAGGTAAATGACTCGTTTCGCTTTGGGTGCGAAATGCGGCAATCCACTAATGGCCGGTGGCGTGTCGGCCATCAACTTCGGATCCAATAAACTGGCCAAAGCGATGCTACCCACACCAGCAGCGGCTTTGCCGAAAAATTCGCGGCGGGTAAATTGGCGTTTTGCGTCGGTGAGTGGGTTCATGTTGTATTAAAAATGGGACGAGATTCCTAAATGTAGCTGCTTCAGCTGCGATGTTGTCCGAACACGATAAGAGATCGCAGCTGAAGCAGCTCCTACATTTTGAAAAAGATTGCGTATGAAATTCATTCCTTCGTTAGTGTTTCGTCGAGATTGAGCAGCATTAGGCAGAGAGTCGACCAAGCGGCGTGCTCGACTGAATCCAGATTTTTATCACGCGGAGCTTCACCCACTGAAACTAATTGAATAGCCTTGTCCTGGTTTTGCGAAAAATGTCGTTTATAGTTTTCCAGCGCCCGTTGAAGCGACAAAAACTCTGCCTCCTTAGGCCACCGGGAGGTTACCATCCTGAATGCGTCCTTGAGTCGTTTATTTTCGCTAGTCTCTGAGTCGCCAAGTATCCGCTCCGCAAATTTGCGAGCCGCTTCAGCATAGGTCACATCGTTTAGCGTGCTCAAGGCGTGGAGAGGTGTGTTGGTCCGCTGCACCTTCACCTCACACACTTGCCGGGGAGCACTGTCGAAAAAAAGAGTTGGACCAACAATTCGTTTCCAAAACGTGTATACGCTCCTTCGGTACAAACCCTCTCCACGATCAGGAACGTACCTTGAGGTGCCGAAAGAAGCTTCTTCCCAGATGCCATCCGGCTGATAGGGCTGCACTGCAGGGCCTCCCAACTTTTCAACCATAATTCCACTCACATAAAGGGCTTGGTCCCGTATCATCCAGGACGGTAAACGAAAACGCGGTCCTCGCGCTAATAGCGAATTATCCGGATCCCTCTCATTGGCCTCCGCTGATGATTTTGAAGACTGCTGATAGGTGGCACTCATGACGATTTTTTTCAACGTCGCTTTCAAATCCCAACCACTTTCGCGAAAGTCTACAGCCAACCAATCAATCAGGGCTTCATATTTGGGAGGCACCGATTGAACTCCAAAGTTCTCGACCTGCTTCAAAAGCCCTTGCCCAAAAATGTATTGCCAGTAGCGGTTCACCGTCACTCGCGCGGTTAATGGATGGTCATCCGAAAACAGCCAGGTAGCAAGATCCAGGCGATTATAGTCACCAGCGTCACTTACACCTCCATTCATAATCGCCGGGAAGCCCGCTTGCACTTTCTGGTCAGTTGGATCATTATAGATACCACGATTAAGAATAAAAGTGTCACGCTCCACCGAATCCTCCATCACCATAACTATCGGCCTTCGCTCGGTGTATCGCTCTTTGGTATCGTAGGCATCCCACCAGAGATCGATCAATTTGGCGTATTCCGGATACGCGTCACCAAAGAATCTCAACATATTGCGAAACTCTTTAGGGCGGCGTTTAACAGCCGGTGGTTCGACGATAGATGCCCAGCGACCATTCTCGAGGCCCAGAATCGTTTCAGACTTGCTGGCCGGCTCTCCGGCTGGTCGTGGAAATATCTCCAGTTCCATTTCATCGGCGATACGAGATATCTCCCCCAAAGTCGCCTGCAGCTGCTCGAGGGTAAGATCATGCGCTTCAGTCCTAAAATCTAACACAGGTGGCGTGTTGGGATTCTGGCCTGCACCCGTCACCTCTGTTTTATTGAAAAAGGCAATGAGCTGATAATACTCACGTTGGGTAATCGGATCATACTTGTGATCGTGACAGCGCGCGCAGGTCATGGTGACACCCATCCAAATGGTCGCCACGGTTTCTGCCTGGTCGAAGAGGTACTCGATACGGTTCTCTTCCGGCAATCGACCTCCCTCGCCATTGATCATGTGGTTGCGAAGAAAAGCGGTGGCCAACTTTTGCTCTCGTGTGGCATTGGGTAACAAGTCGCCCGCAATCTGTTCGATTGAAAACTGATTATAGGGCATGTTGTCGTTGAACGCCTTAACCGCCCAATCCCGCCATGGCCACATACCACGTTCAGGATCGTTCTGGTAGCCATTACTATCCGAATAACGTGCCGCTTCCAACCAATCCCAAACCATGCGCTCGCCATAACGAGGTGAGGCCAACAGACGATCGACCACTTTCTCATAGGCATTAGACGAGGTGTCCTTTAAAAAGGCATCTATCTCCTCAACACCAGGTGGCAATCCCGTAAGATCCAGTGTCACCCTTCGCAACAAGGTTTCCTTATCGGCGAGTGACGAAGGTTGAAGTCCCTCCTCTTCTAGCTTTGCTAAAATAAAATGATCGATCGGATTCTTCACCCAGGAACTAGTCTTGACCTGAGGTAGCTCTTTACGGACGGGAGGCACATAAGCCCAGTGTTCCTCGTATTCTGCTCCCTCAGCTATCCAATCATGAAACAATTGTTTCTCTTGGTCCGTTAAAGACCTCGGATGATCCACAGGAGGCATCACATCTTCCTCGTCCTCCGCATTGATCATATAGATCAAAAGACTTTCCTCCGGATCTTCTGGAACAATTACAACTGAGCCGTCCCGGTCCGCAATCGCTTCGGATCGAATATCAAGGCGCAAGTCCGCTTCACGGGCATTGGCATCGGGACCATGACATTGAAAACAAATGTCGGACATCAGAGGCCGGATATCGTGGTTGAACGACACCTTCGCCTGAAGCTCTGTTGCTCCAGACATCCCCAACAAAAGAATCAAGCTTGGACAGGAAATTGATTTGATAAGAAGTTGGGACATATTCGGGAAACAATGGTCAGGAGGATTGGGCCGAGCCTCCAGAACGCATCATCAAGGAAAGCCAGCTTTGTCAGCAAGCTCATTTCCAGAACCTGGAACTTTGTTCTACAAATCCGACAACTGCCTTATCTTACACGGATACCTCCCGGCCACATTCTCAGTCTCCTCTGGATCCTCTTTCAAGTCATACAACAACGCATCTTCACCTTGCCGTAGAATTAGTTTAAATCGCCCATCGTAAATCATACGCCAATTATCCAGACCGCTTTTAAGAACCCGGCGATGCCGGGAGACCTCACCTTCTAGAACCGGACGAAGGCTTTTGGCATCCGCATCAGGCAACCCTTCTACTCCGGCATAGTCCAAAAAGGTCGCACCAATGTCATGAAATCCTACCAAAGCTCCTGACACCTGACACCTGACACCTGTACCACTCACCACCAACGGCACCCCAACGGAGCCCTGGTACCAAATCGATTTTTGCCAGCGGTTGTGGTCACCAAGCATTTCGCCGTGATCACTGGAGTAAACAATGGTTGTATTTTCCAGCTCATCCCGCTCCTCAAGCAGGGCTAAATACTTCCCTACCTGCGTATCGATATTTTCAATCATCGCAGCGTAATTTTGCTGGCGTAGAAGAATAATCTCCGGGTCATCGGCGTCGTTTGCCACGGGCTGAGGAAATTCGACATCCTTCCACCTGTCCCGCATGGCTTCGGTTACATCATAGGGATCGTGCGGACCTGCAAAGTTTACCACCAGATGCCAGGGTTGATCCTTTGAAAATGTCGCAAGCAAATCCAACCCATTTTGGGCAATCCAAGTGTCGCAGTAGGCATCATCCGGCAAAGGGTTTATGGCCTCAAACAGCAAGTTTTCCGAATTGGGATCATAAATGCTTACATACCGATCGAGTAAGCCACGGTCTTCCAGGAATTTAAGATACGGCCCTCTCGGTTTTCCATCTTTTCGATAAGCCCAGATCGCATCACCTTTCCCTTCACTATCGATGCCGTCGGTAAACCCATACTCTTGCAACAGGTTCTTTCCATCCAATCCCCAATCCATGTCGGGTTTGTGCAAATCGAACTTTCCAACACCGGTTACTTGATAACCAGCTTCTCTTAAAGACTGATAATAGGTCGGCTTATCCAGGGGCAAATTCTCATGGATACTGGCAACCCCACAATGCTCGAAATCCAGACCGGTAGCCAAACACGCGCGTGCAGGCGAACATACAGGAGAAGGAGTAATCGCACGAGTAAAGCGAGTGCCTTCATTTGCCAGTCGGTCAATATTTGGAGTCTTCAAAGGCAGCCCGGATGAACAACCCAGCCAGTCTGCCCGGTGCTGGTCAGAAAGAAGGAAAAGAAGATTGGGCTGCGAAATCAAAACCAGTTAGCTCGAATAATTATCAGTCTTCTGGATACGGGAAGGAAATCACCCGATCATTTTCACTATCTGAAATAAATATCCAGCCATTGTGTACTCGAGATCCATGCGGACGGTCGAATTGTATTTCCAAAGGATTGTCAGATGAAGCAGAGCCTCTGACACCTGGAACCCCGGCAACCAAATCAATTATGTTAGTAATTGGATCATAGCGGCGTATACAATGATTCTCTGTATCTGTTATCAAGATACGGCCTTGAGGATCTAATGCCAGGTGCTTCGGTCCGTTCATCGTCGCCGACAGTGCGTCTCCTCCATCACCTGAATAACCTTTTTCTCCCGAGGAATTAATAATCGTACGCGTTCGACCTCCTGGCCCCAATAATCTCAAGGCATTCCCACGCCTGGAAAGAATGTAAACCATTCCATTGTTCCCCGCTAGAACGGCGCGTGGATCTAACAACGGCGATTCTATTGCTATAGATTGATCCTCCGGGACCCCGGTTTCACCATTGCCAGCAACGGTTGAAATAATACCCGATTCCATATCAATCATGCGGATTCTTCGATTGGGCAAATCAGTCAGGTAGAGACGGGAATAGTCCTCATTGAAAGACAAACAATGAACTTGGCCTACCTGCGAGCTTTCAGCAGGTCCACCATCTCCCGAAAATCCCGGAGTTCCCGTACCCGCAATGGTCGATAGCTTTCCGGTTGCTCCATCAATTTTGCGTACTCGAGAGCTGAATGCGTCTGCCAAATAGATACTTCCATCGGGACCAATTGCCAGATCGTGCATTCCATTGAAATGAGCATTCAGTGGGTCCGCACCATCGTTCGCTCCCAGGTCGCCCATCTTCGGATCGGTCACAGCCTGAATTCCGGCAATGCGTGTTACCACGCCATAGGGATCTACTTTAAATACGCGGTTGGATCTAACGTATTCCACACCGTATAGATTACCTGACTTATCAAATGCGACACTGAATGGATCGACGATTAAATCCCCCTTTCCGATTTCAACCGTTCTTGAATGAAGGTTCGTCAGAACCAATAGAAACACCAGGAATTGAAACGAAACTTTCATATAAATAATGGGACAGAAGTGACCCGCAATCTCGAGCTTTTAATGATAGTTCAAACGGGTGTGATTTTGAAAAGTGTCAAAAAGAGTGGAATGATAAATTTGGGTAGGGCTCGATCGCCGAGCGAGCCGTCTTAGAATCGGCGGTTTAGGGCCTACCGAAGACGAAGTCGACAGCGGAGTTAACAACAACCACCCGACCATATATTTGCGTACAAATAGGGTTTTGACATCTTTCAAAATCACCCCCAGTCCGGACAGACCGCATTTTATAAGCGCAACGAAACTTAACTGCGTAGATGGCTGAAAAAGATCAGGTATTCCTTAATTCCTACAAGTTTCACTCGCTTACACAAACAGAGCTAACCTATCGACTGGTATTTCTTTTCTTTTAATACTTCCTCAATGCGATTGGCAACTCCCTCAATATCGGTTATCACTTCAAACAGATCAAGGTGAGACCAGGGCTCCAACAATTCGACCAAGCCGTCCCAGAATCCCGGGCCATCTTTGTTAAGAGGTCTGTTATAAATAATAACCGGCTTTGCCCGCATGAGTAAACTATCCATCTGCTTAAAAATAAGCAAAGCGAGCATCTCCTGAACCGTTCCAGCCCCACCAGGAAAAATGACAAATGCGTCGGATTCCTGGATCATGACTTCCATCCGTGTGTAAATATCCGGGCGAAGCCAAAAGCTGGAAAGCCCTTCCGGCAGCCCTTCCATTTCTATAATATGAGGCACATTGGACCCACTGGTCCATCCACCGGCTTCAACGGAGCCCTTTACCACGGTCCCCATAATGCCGGTGGTACCCGCACCTGAAATACAGCCCACTTTTTTTTCGGCTAACAGACGCCCCATTTTATAGCCAGCAGTCAAATAGTCTTCATCCTCAATACTGGCAGAACAAAATACACAGGCGCTTCCTAATAAATCATCCGGGCGAGGGGTTTCAAAAGATTCTTTATCCAAGGTAGTAATCTTTTTCCGGCCTATATCCGGAAGGCCATCGCGTTGCACTTTCTCCAGGGCTTCAAGAACTCCTTCCGGCGAATCAGCATTCAATAAATAGTCACGAAATTGTTGCCTAATGGTGCCTTGATTATGCAACTGGTCGAGCAGCTGGTAGAAGTCGTCCCAAGACCCATCCGAATTAAGGATAACCGCTGGCTTACCAAAAAGATTCACGTCCATTGTTTGATAGCCAACAAAAATGGAAATGGCTTTAAACAAGTCCTCGATTGAGGCCCCAGGCATGAACACAAACGCATTCGACTCGGTAACTTTTTCCTCGATATTAGAAAGAGAGATCCGCTGGTCTCCGTTCGAATTATAAATATCCCAGCCATTGGCGAATAGCAGATAGAGCATGCGAGCCCGTGTTTCCCGGGTCGGGTCTTCAATTCCCTGGACAGTTCCAGATAGTCGTACAAAAGGCATTTTTAAAAGTAGTCGTTGAGCTTAAATGCTCGTTCTAATCGTTTGGGATTGTCCTATCCTCATGCCCCAAGACAAGACAGAAGCGAACAATAACCAATACCACCAAGGTTAATAAATAACCCACAATCCAATTCCACGCTGGTCCAAGCTTGGTGGTAATGTCCGTATCCAGAACCTGAAAATGGTGGATGATACCCAAAAACGCCAGTCCCCCACCAACCGCCAACCAGGTAATGACGCTGGTAAATTTTTTCTCAACGATGGCTACTGTGATGGTCGCAAGAACAACGGAGGCATACAACCAACCTTGTTCTAAAGCGAAAATACCCTTGGCAAACAAACTGCCCTCCCTGGTCAATGTTTCCAGGAGCTCGTTACTGTATGGTTGATCCGCACTTCCATAACCGATGGCACTCAGGACACGTTTTACAATCAAAGCCACAAAAGCCCCCATGCCTGGAATCAACCCGGCAATAATTGCAGGGGCGTGAGATTTAGGGACCACCTGAAAGGCTTGAGAGCTAATCGTAAATCCAATCCAGATCAGGATAGCCATTCCTGCTTCAATGGGCACGTATTCAGATAAAAACCCAAGCGTGCCCGTTATGCAAAGCAGCGCCATGGCCACTCCGTTCATTAGTGAATACGACGAACCAGCTCCTAACATTTTCCAACCAGGATGCCCTATGTAAATAGTCGTCGGATAAGGAGAACCAAACACTCCGGCAATCATGGTTCCGATGCCGTTTATGGCCAAGGATGACTTAATGGGAAATTCGTCACCAGCGGCCGCTGCAGATTCCATACACTGAAGAGATCCCAGCAAATTGATAAGCCCCATTGGAATGATTACCGCGGCAAATGCGATCATTTGTCTTATCTCAAAAATCGCTTCCAAGCCAAATGGTAACGGGAAATACCATCCCAACGCGAGAGTCGACTCGGTCAAATTTGCAACAGGACTAGGATATCCCAACCAATGCGTGATCCAGGAGATGGCGATCCCCACAGTAAGCACGATCAAGCCAGCCGGTAAGTTCCACCGCATTTTAACCGATCCATATAACAAATACAGCGTAAGAAAAAAGGTGGGCAATCCAACCACCGGAAATGCGTAAGCCCTAAATGTATAATCTGCTGCGATGAAAAATAAGCCGACGGCGGCAATGGCCGACAGTAAAGCCGCCCGTGGCGTAACCTTCTTTATCAGCGGCGCAAAATAGGAACCTCCCAACTCAATTAACCCCGATCCTAAACAAGCCAACACACCAGCCATCCAGGCAATATTGTCGGCTTCCAATTTATCCAACCCCCGGGAAAGCGCAATCTGCTGTGCCGGAACCATCACATAAAATGTGTAAAAGAAAATGGGCAACAAATTGATCCCATAGGGAATTGCGCAGAAATGTTTTCCCGTTTTTCGTGTAAGTGAACGGGCCTGCCAGGAATAAAAGAAATTTCCAAACAGGACGCCAAACGCCATTCCGGGAAGCACACGATAGACAATCAGTTCCTCAGAAAACCCCAAGACCGCCTGACACAAACTAATGATCAGCAGTAGGTTAATAAAATTATTTAACCCAAGCCCAAAGAAGCCATCCCAATCGCCTTTAGAAATATAACGCATCATTTATTGAGAGCAAACTTCACACCAATCGAACTTAATGCAACTATCCATTGAGCTTGAGGAGAAAATTTGCTTAGTAGGCCAAAGTGAAACTCTTTGTTAAAGGCGATATCGATGGCTTCTTTGCCCTCGGACTAGACAATATACTGATGCTCATCCTGATGAGCAGCCTTTGCCAATCGTTCCTGGGATTTTCGAGCGAACTTTTTTTTACAAAGATTCTCCCGGCCACTGCAGTGGGTCTCGCCATCGGAAACATCTACTACGCACGAGCGGCACTCAAACTTGCCAGGAAGGAAAACCGTGAGGACGTTTGCGCCATCCCTTACGGTACAAGTATTCTGACGGTGGTGGCTTTTGTGTTTCTGGTCATGTATCCAACTCAGCAATTCGCGTTGAACTCGGGCTTGAGCAAAGCGGATGCCGACCTCATGGCCTGGCGAGCCGGTTTGCTGGCCTGCTTTGGTTCCGGCTGTGTGGAGTTTTTTGGATCTTTTGTGGTATATCATATAAGGAGGTTTACCCCTCGAGCCGCCATGCTCTCTACTTTAGCTGGACTGGGATTTACATTTATCGGTCTGGATTTTGTATTTCGAAGTTTCGCCTACCCCCTGGTTGGAATAGTCACCCTCGGTATCACAATGATCATGTATTTCGGAGGCGTCAGATTGCGCCTCGGTATCCCAGTTGGATTTCTCATCCTTCTTCTCGGAACCGGCATGGCCTGGTTTTTTTACAGCGACGTGGAAATACCAATTGTCCCCGGCGGACCACTACAGTTGGAGATGATTAGTTTCTATATTCCCATACCCGTTATTGGAGACCTGATAGCTGCATTTGGCATGCTGCCACAGCTGTTGCCCATACTGGCCCCGGTCGGAATCATTCACTTGGTGCTATCCTTGCAGGTCATCGAATCCGCAGAAGTTGCCGGAGACAAATACGACCCAAAACCGGCACTGGCTGTGAGTGGATTAGGAACGATCGCCGTTTCACTTTTGGGTTCTCCCTTTCCAACAGCTATCTACATTGGTCACCCTGGGTGGAAAGCATTGGGGGCCCGCGCGGGATACTCTGTTCTCAACGCGGTGGTTATTGGCCTCATGTGTCTCACGGGT
Source organism: Verrucomicrobiota bacterium (assembly GCA_027622555.1). Classification (NCBI taxonomy): domain Bacteria; kingdom Pseudomonadati; phylum Verrucomicrobiota; species Verrucomicrobiota bacterium. Next base: position 635 of record JAQBYJ010000143.1, on the reverse strand, counting down.
ACAGCCAGCATTGTCTTTCACTACATACCGGTCGAAGCCGGCATGGCCATACTCATATGGATCGGTATCTCGATGATGACTCAGGCTTTCAGTGCAACTCCGAAAAAACACATACCGGCAGTCGTTCTGGGTGTGATACCTGTGGTCGGGGCATACATCTCAGTTTGCCTCAAACACGCTCTCTCGACTACTGGCATTTTGGCAGAAAAGGATTTTTTCAACACCTCAGTGTTAAAGTCATTCGCCGACTTTCGAAATTTTTTCCCAGACGGTGCCTTCGCCATTGAACAAGGGTACTTGTATACATCCATTATTCTCGCCGCATCCACGGTTTGTATCATTGAAAAACAATTTCGAAATGCGGGGTATTGGTTTTTGGCAGCAGCTGCCTTTACAGCAATTGGCCTTACCCATCAGTATGATTTCATTAGAGGCGACACCGTATCCAGATTATCCTTTGAGTTCAATGAATGGTTCTGGAGCTACCTCGTGGTTGCCCTGATACTATTTATTACTCCCTGGATAACTAAACCAAACGATAATACTCAAGGTCACTAGTACCCTGTACCATCTATAAATTCGGATAAAGGCGAGTCAGTTTGATTCGGGCTTTTTCGTTGGTGAACTGCCAATTG
>JAQBYJ010000142.1 GCA_027622555.1 Verrucomicrobiota bacterium | reverse complement strand
CTATTTTTGACATAGCCCATATGCTATGCCTATAACTCACACAGTTTTAAACCTTCACTGCCGCAAAGCGGCTTTGTTCAACAAGGTGTATTTACTCAATACTCCGCAACTCGCAAAAATAGTTACAACTAACCAACGGCAAAATAAAGTGCTCAAGACACATGTGCCCAGTGACCTCGTCTGTCACGCCTTCGAAGCGCATTGGCATCAGAATCGTCGAAAGACTCTTTTTTGGGATCCCATTTCAATGAACGAGCTAGCTCCATGGAGATAGCTCCGATATGCATGACATTGCTCAACTTGTGCAGACCTCGTGCCGAATAAGTGGCCAATTTTCCGGATTTTACACTATCCAGAAAGTTTCGATGCTCGGATGGAGGTCGAGGCCAAAGCTTGTTTGTCTCCGGATCATATTTACGACGGTAAATCTCCAAATCGCTTGCTTCAAGTTGTCCTTTCCAGCCGCTGTTACCTACCCATCCTTTACTTCCTTCAAAACGAATCGATGGCTTGTCAGCAACAACCTGCATGGTGACTCCATTTGCGTAGGTATAGTTGATTTCATAGGTTTGGGGAACCGAGTTCACCGAGTTCGGAGGAATTGTTCCTTTTCCCGATACAGCAATTGGAGCAGAGTCCTCCGAGAAGTTTGCCACCTGGGCGGTGTCGAGTAAGTGCGCACCCCAATCGGTGAGAGAGCCGCCAGAAAAGTCTCGTATTTGCCGCCATACATGAGCGCCAGTTATACTCGGAAAGTATTCCCGGTATGGGGCAGGCCCCAACCACAAATCATAGTCCAGATCATCTGGAACATCCGCTGGATCCTCAAGTGGAAAAACCGGCTTAATGGGCAAGCCCACCTGAATATGGCGAAGTTCGCCGATCGCGCCATTGCGAACCGCTTCGGCCATTTTGTGATAGTGAGTCACAGAACGGTCTTCCAAGCCCGTGGCAAACACGGCTTTGTATTTTTTCACTGCAGCCAACAACTCACCCCCTTCTGCGATGGTCAGAGTCGGTTTTTCGCAAAAGACTTTTTTTCCGGCCTTCATCGCCATAATCGCCATCGTCACGTGCCAGTGATCCGGTGTAGAAATAACCACAGCGTCGATATCGTCACGGGCGAGCAATTCCCGAAAATCAGCTATTACGGAGCATTTAGAATCACCATTGTGGTCATTGACCGTATTCCGGGCTTGTTGACGACGATCCTTCGACACATCGCACACGGCGACGGCGCGACAATCATCCTCCTGCAAAAAGGATTTCAAGTTGTAGCCAAGCCCATGGCCTCCAACCCCAATAAACCCGAGTGTGATCATGTTCGAAGGAGCAGCCTTTCCCAGTAAGGATGAACGGATAACCAAGGGGGCTACTCCCGCAGCCAGCATGGATTTGATAAAAGAACGGCGATTGGTATCCGGCGTTTGATTCAGGGTATTCATACAGGTTTTTTTAGATCTAGCCAAACATGGTTTATGTGTCGGTTTTGGCAAGGATCTCTTCTTCCAGTAACTTTCCCGGGCAAGCAGATAGACAACTATATTCTACTATCCGGTAGAAAATAGTTTTTAAAGCAATGTTGCCATATCTCAACCAATCACGGTGATCTCGCGAATAGCTGGTCTAAAAATAAGTTCGAAGGAAAATGCTTAACTACGAAAAGCGCAGAATTACGCAAAATCCTGAAAGCATTATTTTTCACAGAATCATAGGTACAGAATCATTTGTATTCGAAATTTAGAAGGAGCGACGAGTCCTTTTTGCTTTCTCAATCCGTAGGGACAGAGCCTTCGCCATTATTCTGTCCTCCATGATTTTGTCTTTTTTCATCAGTGAAAATCGGTGTCATCAGCCGTGCCGTGTCGTAGCCTTGGCGGAGACTGGTGGTTGAAATTTGTATCTTTTTTCCGTTTAGAAAAATGCTTTGAACAAGGAAACAGAGTTGTATTGATTTTTCCCTCCGTTCTCTCCGTTGCCTTGTAGGTCTTGGCCTGAGCAATGTCGAAGGGTTCAAATAATAAAATGCACGAACCAATCTTTCAGAATATCGGACCGCTCGGCGATCGGTCCCTACCTTCTGATTCGTGTCAACCTGTCCATTCGTGGTTAAGGAAGCATTACAAAATCTGTGCCAATCTGAGCAATTGTTATTCTCGTTGCACTCGTTGAGGTGTCGCTTTCAGCTCGGTAGTGGTTGAGTATAACTTTGGTTGCGGCTTGGCTGCTCTATTCCTTCAAATCATTTAATCTCCATTCCTCCTATGCGTAAACGAGTCCCTTCGCTCCTGCTTTGTTAATCGGGAGCAAGCAGGCAGCAAGGAGGGGAACAATTTGACCAAGTCAGGATTTCAAAAATGAAATTCGTACGGTCGTACTAACCTTCCGATATGCAGTAAAGGTATTTGTGTCCGCGGATAAAAAGGTCTCCACCCAGCGCCACTGGGGATGCGTCAATTTTGTCGTCGAGCTTGTTGGTCGCAACAATTTCAAATGTTTCTGAGTCCTTCAAAACAAGGGTAGCTCCTTCTCGACCGACAACATACAAATAACCATTCGCTGCGATTGGAGATGCATAAATACCTCTAAGGGCATCCAGTTTTACATCCTGATAATGATACTCACCCGTCAATGCATCCAGGCACGAAAGAAAGGCATCAGTACTTTTCGTAACGTAAAGGCGTTTACCCGACAACACCGGTGATGCTACATAGGGAGCACTTTGCCGAACATGCCACACTACATTAGAGGAGTCTGATATGTCTCCTTTTGAAGAGAGCTTGATCGCTTGAACAGAATTCCCTTGGTAACCACTCGTCACATACACATTACCATGACCAACAACTGGACTTGGGATTACGTTGGAAGTTAAGCCACTGGCTTCCCAAATAACCTCACCCGTTTCGGTATCGTAGCTTCGAGTCGCGTTCGTGCCGGGGACAATCGCTTGAAGCTTGCCATCGACTTCCTGAATAAAGGGTGTGGTCCAGGATGAACGTTCGTCTCTTTCCTTACTCCACACTTCTTTGCCGGTTCGTTTATCAAGTCCGTAAATGATGGATTGGTCCTCCTGATCCCAAAGCACCAGCAGTTTGTCTCCGGCCAAAGAAGGAGACACCGCCTCACCAAATCCATTGCGTGAACGCAAGTCGCCAAGGTCCCTTTCCCAAATCAAGTTCCCATCCAAATCGTAGCAGTAGATACCGCGTGAACCAAATGACACATACAAGTATTCTCCATCGGTAACGGGTGAAGCATCTGCGTAACCATGACTGGGGTGATGGCCTTCATGGGGTTTCTCTTCGCGCGCAAGTTTTTCCCAAATCACTTCTCCAGAATTTCTATCCAAGGCGATTACTTTGAATTGATGTACCTGGAGAATTTGAGCCTGTCCGCCTCCCCCTCCGCCTCCACGACGTTGAGGTCCACCTCCACCTTCCTGACCCTGGGCGGGTCCACCGGGACCTCCTTGAGCAACCTGGCTCCCACGTCGAGCACGCAATGCTGTTCTCATTGCATCCCGCTCTTCCTCACTTAATTCTCCATCACTATTCTTATCAAATTCTGCGATTAGTTCGGGAGTAGGTCCGACGGGACCACCAGCACCACCCGGACCTTCTTGACCACCTGGACCTCCTTTACCACCTTTACCGCCTCCGCCTTTACCACCTCCGCCTTGACCACCTCGAGTATTAGCATTTCCATCAGGAGGCTGGGCACGTCGTGGAGCTTCTGCTGAAGCCCCTTCAACGGCCTCGGCGCTCAGCAAATAAATCTTATCTCCCCAAATGATCGGGGTGGAAAAGCCGGATCCGGCAATGGCTGTCTTCCACTTTATATTCTTGTCGTCTCCCCACTCAATCGGCGGTGTGGCATTCTCCGCGACACCATTCCCGGAAGAAGGTCTCCAAGTAGGCCAATTTTCATGATGATCGGAAAAAAGCCAATTGAATGAGCTGCTTAACAACAGTGAAGAAACAAACAAATATGAGCGTGATGATTTCATAGGATGCATACAATGGTGGAAGTGTTCTGACAGCTAACGATAGGAAATGGGTATCTGGTTGCAGAATTCTTTAGAAATCGGTGTGCTACTAGAGACCTATTCCTCAAATCACATATGCGACACTGGAAACTGATCATTAGTCCGCCCCGGCTCTTTGAATGCACCCTGCTAAGGGGTTAATCAGAAAGTGGAAGCACCCGACAAGAATCCAAACGAGCCAACACATGATCCGGGTTATTTTATTCCCGGTCTGGCAGGATATCTCTCCTACTTTCTATCCTTTTTGATCGCTTCTTTTTTGAGGCCTTCAAAAAGAGGGACATATTTCCCAAGTCCATTTTCTTCTAATTTGGCTACAGGGATGAAATTCATGGAAGCAGAATTCATGCAGTAACGTAAGCCGGTGGGTTTCGGACCATCAGGAAACACATGACCAAGATGAGAATCTGCATTTTTGGAACGAACCTCTGTTCGAGCATAGCCGATGTGATAATCCGTCTTCTCAACAATATTCTCTGGAGCAAGTGGTTTGGTAAAGCTGGGCCATCCGGTACCCGACTTGTATTTATCCAAAGAGCTAAACAGAGGCTCTCCTGACACTACATCTACGTAAATTCCATGTTCCTTGTTATCCCAATACGCATTGCTGAATGGTGGTTCTGTCGCTTCCTCTTGAGTGACCCGATATTGCATGGCAGTCAGCGCTTTAAGGCGTTCAGCCTTTTCTGGATCGGTTTCTTTTTTTTCAGCAGGAGCTGCCATAATGTTAAATACTCCAAAGACCAAGGTAATTCCAAGGAGCCAAAGGGATGATTTTTTGAATAATTTTTTCATGGTAACTGCCTATATGACGCCAAAATTCGGGATAAATTTCAATCTCAATCAAAATGGGACAAAACTTCGAAATCGCAACTAAACGTTATTGAAACTCTTAAGCTCAAGGCTACTTTCAAGTCCGACAATGAAACTCCCGAATTTGATTTACTGGTTTTCAACCACTCTGCTCTCCATTTTACTACTCACCAATGTCTATAGTTATTTATTCAATCATGGAGACACGGAAATCGCGTTTGAGCTTCTTGGATACCCGGCTTATCTGATTTACCCCCTGGCTTTCGCGAAAATTTGCGCCGTAATTGCCATTGTCAGTTCTAAGGTTCGTTTTTTAAAGAGCCTGGCTTACGCTGGTGTATTTTATAATTTCGGATTAGCACTTATCGCCCATGTAGCGAATTCAGATGGTGCTGGTTTTCTTTCATTCCTGGGACTCGTTCTACTTACCGTTTCCTTTGTTTTTGATAAGATCATGAAACCGAGCAACAAGTTCGCTTACAATCTGTAGAGCCTAGGCCTTGATTGGGAGGCGGATGAGCTCATTCGGCTTCTATTCCGCATGGCCCATTTTCATAAGCCGTCGTTCAATTTCCTCAGGTGTCATATAGACTTGATCTTGCTTAGGCAATTCACCCGGTCAAGAATACGATCCATGAGAATATTCACGTTAAGCTTCCTGTGCCTTTTGTTCGGTTCGCTTTTTCTAAAAGCTAAATCCGAACCTGTAATGATCCGGTTAATCGATCCACTGGATGAACCGGAGTTCTACTGTGTGGACATTCCCGGTTTTCGGGAAAACGTGCAACTGGAAGCACCACTGATGGCTCACACACTAAAGCGTTTCGGTTCGGCAGATGAAATGTTCATTATGAATCATAATCCCCGGGGCAAGCCCTCGACCTTGCGGTCGCCAGCCGCTTCGCAGTTGCGGGGTATTTGAGAATTGAAATTGGTAATTTTAGAACGCCGCAAGCGGCGGGGTATTAGGCCCGTGCCGAATAAAAAGTTATTGGTCTTTTTCTCTGGCCTGAAGCTGTGCCCATAGCTCTCGAACAAATAAACATCCAGCTCATCGAGAAAGGCTTTTTTAAAATCGGGAGGAACAGGTGCTCCACCAGAATCAGCACTTTAAAAACTAAAAGCCAAGTTGGGGCTTGGCGTTCCCAAGAAGCCCTTGAACCACTACGAAAGTATATCCTTCACGACATGACCATGCACATCGGTCAAGCGGTACCGCCGGCCTTGGTGCTTGTAGGTCAGGCGTTTGTGGTCGATGCCAAGTAAGTGGAGTAAAGTCGCCTGAAAGTCGTGAACGTGGACCGGGTTCTCGGTGATGTTGTAACCGAATTCGTCGGTTTCGCCGTAGGAGAATCCTGATTTCACCCCTGCCCCGGCCATCCACATGGTGAAACAGCGTGGGTGATGGTCGCGACCGTAGTTGGTGGCGGTCAGTTTTCCTTGAGAGTAGTTCGTTCGGCCAAATTCTCCGCCCCAAATAACCAACGTGTCTTCCAAAAGACCACGCTGCTTTAGATCCATCACCAAGGCAGCCGAAGCCTGGTCTGTTTTTTTAGCCTGATTTTTGATTCCACTAGGCAGGTTGCCATGTTGATCCCAACCCTGGTGGTAGAGCTGAACGAATTTGACATCCTTCTCAATCAGTCGTCGGGCCATCAGACAATTTGCCGCATAGGTGCCAGGGTCTCGCGCATCCTCCCCGTAAAGCTCAAAGGTAGATTCCGGTTCATTGGACACGTCGGTAACCTCGGGTACAGACATCTGCATTCGGTAGGCCATCTCGTATTGGGCGATACGAGAATGTATTTCCGGATCGCCCCAGGCATCATATTGCAACTCATGCAATTGCTTCAAATAATCGACGATCTGAGCTCGGTCGTGTTCATCCAGCCCGGGAGGCGAATTAAGATAGAGCACCGGATCAGCCCCGGCTCGAAACTGAACACCTTGATGCTTCGATGATAAAAACCCATTGCCCCAAAGACGTGCGTAAAGCGGTTGACCTCCCGCGTTTTTGGAAACCATCACAACAAAGGAAGGAAGGTCCTGATTGCCCGATCCCAATCCGTAATCCAACCAGGAGCCAATACTGGGTCGGCCAGCCAATTGTGAACCCGTTTGGAAAAAAGTAATCGCTGGATCGTGGTTAATCGCATCGGTATTCAGGGAGTGAATGAAACAAAGATCATCCACAATCTTGGCTGTATGCGGCATAAGCTCACTCACCCATGCACCCGATTTGCCATACTGTTGAAAATCGTAGATGGAACGCACCAATGGAAAGGAAGACTGGTTTCCACTCATACCCGTCAGACGTTGGCCTTGACGGATGGAATCCGGAAGTTCCTGCCCATGCATCGTATCGAGCATGGTTTTGTTATCCCATAGCTCGAGCTGCGAAGGCCCACCACTCTGGAATAAATAAATGACCCGCTTAGCTTTGGGAGTGAAATGGGGTTTACCAAGAATGCCTCCGGTACCCGACGCCTGGGTACTCGATAACAATTTGGAGGGATTGCCGAACATGGACAATGCCGCCGCACCGAGACTTAAAGAAGACTTGGTGAGAAACTGTCGGCGGTTCAGGTAGTTGAATTGTTCAGGGAATTCCATGACTTAATATTAAACTGTAGGAGCTGCTTTAGCTGCGATTAGACGAGCAAAAAGATCGCAGCTAAAGCAGTTCCTACATCTTAGGCGTGTATTATTCTTAATAGATTCTTTCATAGCCCCAAATACTACCGGACAACAACGGCAGCGTCGAGATTCATAATTAAACTAGAGACAGAAGCTAGTGCAGCAAGTTCACTGGCATCGAGATCGGGATTCGTTGATTTCTCACCCACATCCAGAAAACGGGATGCTTTGTTTGCATCTGCGGAAAAGGAATTCCACATTTTGTCAAATAATTCAGAAAGCAGTATTAGTTCCGAATCACTTGGATACCTCGAAGTTAACAATCTGTAAGCAAGAATAATCCGTTCTTCATTATCTTGGCTCAAACTCATTACCCGTTCTGCCAACGCTCGTGAGGCTTCAACAAATTGAGGATCATTCATCAGAGATAGAGCTTGCAGCGGTGAAGAGGTATTTTGCCGTTTCACGACACAGTAGCTTCGATTCGGAGCATCGAAATTATTCATGGTTGGAGGGGGTACTGTTCTTTTCCAAATCGTATACATGCTCCGGCGATATAAATCTTCACCTGTTCCCAGGATATATTCGCCCTTATTCATACTCCACAAACCTTCAGGTTGGTAGGGGTAAACGGAAGGACCTCCTACTTTGTTTACGAGAAGTCCACTCGCAGCGAGTGCATTGTCGCGAAGCATTTCAGCCGAAAGCCTAACTGCAGGTCCTCTCGCCAATAACAGATTCTCCGGATCCCGTTTAAGCAAGTCTGGCTCTGCGCGTGAATGTTGTTTATAGGTGGAGGAAGTCACCATTAGCTTTAGCATTGCCTTCATGTCCCAACCGGAGTCGACAAACCGTGTGGCCAACCAGTCCAATAATTCCGGATGACTTGGCAGATGGCCCTGATTCCCAAAGTCCTCCGGTGTGCCCACCAGTCCGCTTCCAAAAATCATTTGCCAATAGCGGTTGATGGTCACCCTGGCCGTAAGCGGATTTCTTGAATCGGTTAACCACCTGGACAATCCCAGCCGGTTGGCAGGAAGATTATTATCAAACGGTAAAATAGCCTCTGGTGTTTTTGGACTTACAGGAACCGTTGGTGAATCGTAAGCACCACGGTTCAAGACATAGGCTTGTTTTGGCACCGGAAGTTCATCCATCACCATGACTTCCTGAACCGGTTCATTCAAGTCATTGCGCTCCAACCTCAATGCTGACAATTCGAGAAGCGCGTTTCGATAGGCGTCATGATGCCGATTCAAGAAATAGTCGTAGTCGACTTTGAGATCAGTTTTCCCGGCGATATGCGCCACTTCCGATTCCGTTAAGCGTCGGTTGTAAACACGCAGCTCATCCACCAGAGCTCCGGGCACTCCTTTACTCCGCCACCGTGCGCCCACCTTCAGCCCGATGTCGTCACGAACTCCTTTCTTGTTAGAAAGTATGTTTTTATAAAGCCTGTCTTTCTCAACGCTCATGCGTACTGGAACCCCATCAACAAACAGCTTAATCCCGGCTGCGGTTGAGGAACCGTCATAGGTCAGCGCTACTTCCTGCCAGACATCCTTTTTTGCAGGCTCCTCACTGATCAATTGAATCGCATTGTAGGGAAAATTGTGAGCCATGCGCACATCCCAATAACCGTCCTTCAGCGAAACCTCCCAACCTTTATAGTTATAGAGTATCCCCGCCACGTTGTAGTGAAAAAGCGTTCCCTCTTTCACCGCTTCGGGAATAGTGGCGCGGATAGCTACAGTGAACGGTGTTGAACGTCTGAAAAAGTTGGCAGCATGAAAATAAAGCGCATCGTCTCCGTTCACCCGAATGGCGGTACCGTCACTATATTCCACAAATTTCAGATCCGGTCCTTGTTCAGAATTTTTCTGCGAACCAAACCAAACAGCACCCTTTCTTTCTGGATCCACATCATTGGCAATGGCCGCGGTCGTATCCTGCGATGTGAATGGGAAACTCGCTACCAACGCATCTTCTCCCGACAGATCAGGTGAATGATTGGCTAGCCCCTGCTTCCAAATCTCAAAGTCCTTCTTCCCGTTTTCATAAATGTTATCAACTTGCGCAGCTTGTTGTTCGATTTGCTTATCCAGCTTCGCCAGCTGCTTTGACTCTTCGTCCGTTGGAAGTAATAAAGTGGGCGCAGGCATGTCGCTTTGCTCAAAACTGATCTGACCCGAGTCGTCGATGTTATTAAAGAAGCTGAACAGCTCGTAGAAATTTTTCTGCGTAAGCGGGTCGTATTTGTGATCGTGGCAACGAGCACATTCGATGGTCATACCAAGAAAGGCGGCGCCGAGGGTTTGAACACGTTCAGCGGCATACTCGACCTTAAACTCCTCGTTTATTATGCCACCTTCCATATTCTGAGGATGCAAGCGATTGAACGCAGTCGCCAGCTTTTGGGTACGAGTTGCGTTGGGCAACAAATCACCTGCAATCTGCCATTCAATGAACTGATTAAACGGCATATTTTCGTGAAACGCTTCTATGACCCAATCCCGGTAGGGAGACATGTCGCGGACGAAATCCTGACTATAGCCGTTTGAATCGGCGAAGCGTGCCACATCCATCCACTCGTTGGTCAATCGTTCTGCTGAACTTACGCGACTCAAAAGATTATCCACCAGTCGGTCATAAGCATCCGCTCGTTTATCTGCCAGGAACGCATCCATCTCTTCCAAGGTTGGAGGTAAGCCTGTAAGGTCGAAAGTCACCCGCCTGATCAGGGTCGTCTTGTCTGCTTCGGTGGAATGACTGAGCCCCTCGTCGTCCAATTTCTCCAGGACAAATTTATCGATGGGATTATTCACCCAAGCAGGGTCCGACAAATCCGATGGTTCGTTTGCAACCGGTGGAATAAAAGACCAATGCTTTTCGTACTTGGCCCCCTGCTCGATCCACAAACGAAATAACTCTTTCTCCTCATCAGCCAGTGATCGAGGATGCTTTTTCGGAGGCATGATGTCTTCCTCATCCTCGGCATTAATCATATAGATCAATAGACTCTCATCCGGATTACCCGGAACAATCGCCGCGGAACCGTCTCGCTCGGCAATGGCTGTTTCACGAAGATCAAATCGCAAGTCAGCCTCCCGGGTCGTCTCATCAGGCCCGTGGCAGAGAAAGCAAGTGTCCGACATAATGGGTCGGATATCGAAGTTGAAGGATACCTCCCTTGCGCTTATCGAAACGCAAAAGCTTGTGCCGAGTGCTAAACTCAAAATGCCGATTCTTCTAATCATAAAAACAGAGGCATTATAGCTGATTTAGCTGAAGAGATATAGTATTAACTATTTCTTTTTTGGTATATTTTGACGCATCACCTAAATCGCTTTCGGTATGCTTTGGGAGTAATTCCTGCATGTTTTTTAAAGATTTTCGTGAATTGGCTTTGATCATAGAACCCAACCGCCACACCAATGTCCGCAACCTTTTTATCGGTTCTGGTAAGAAGGTGTTGTGCCAGATCAATCCGCAACGTCATTAAATACTCAGTCGGAGTCATCCGGAGTAATTGCCGAAAACGCAGATTGTATTGGGTGCTGGATAGCCCGGCCAGACCTGCCATGTCCTTCATAGAAACATCTGAAGTGAAATGTTTCTCCAAGTAGCTGATGACGGGGGCGAGCTCTTTAAAAAATGTAACCCGATCGCCCGGCGTTTCGACCGGGTACATGATCCCTGCCGTTCCAATCACCTCTCCATCATTGTCTGCCAGAGGAGTCTTGGTCGAACAATACCATTTGGGAGAACCATCGACGTGGGGAACCAACCAGATTTCATTAGGTATGGTCTTTTTGCCGGCCATCACTCTTCGGTCCTCCGCATGATAGGCTTCCGCCAGATGGGGAGGCTGAAACTCGAGATCAGTATGACCCAATACCACCTCGGGAGAATCGCAACCGAACACTTCCCTGCAAACCAGATGGTTTAACGCTACAAAACGATGTTGTGCATCTTTGGCGTGAAAATAGGCTGTCGGGTGATATTCGAACAGAGCGAATAGATTGCGAGCGAACGGGTACTGCTCAAAAAAAGCCTCCTGGAAATTATATCCAGTCAGTCCATCTAAACTAGTACCATGTAACACATAAAGTTTCGTATAGACAGGCTTCTGAGATTGCGCCATGTTTGAGTCAT
>JAQBYJ010000141.1 GCA_027622555.1 Verrucomicrobiota bacterium | reverse complement strand
CCGAGGGCAACATGAGTCTTCTTCATTCTGTCTCCTAACGTGAAGGTGTATCATGAAGTGAAGCGCGGAGCGCGTAACGGAATTGATACCACCGACTTGATAGCCTCACTTTTTGTATACTTCTCGATGGTGTCCCTATCCCTCTTTTTAATCGCCCGGAGGTCAGTTCTCTCAACGGAAACAAGTTCTATGCCGGCTTGTCGATATACTTCCTCTGGCGTGCTGAATACGTCGGACCTCTGAAATCGTATCGCTGCCTTATTTTCTTCAGGAGTAATATAATGGAGTCTCCCGTATTCTTCCCTGAAAATCGACTCCATTCCCTTTGCAGTTAAATCGTTATTTTGGATAAGCCTTTTTGCTGCAATTTTTCTCGGATAGACATGTTCCTCACTAAGCCTGACTTTCATGATACCACTGTCGGGGTGCAACTCAGCAAGTGCTTTCTTAGAAATTCTTCCTGTCCACGCATCGACTGGTTTCGGGATATACCAGATTGCAGCTCCAATCATAGTTTCTAGAAGCGCCTGCTGGGGCTTAGCTGCCCGCAAATAGACTGGGCGTATCGCTAAAATTACCTCTGCCAAGACCGAACAGTGCAATCGGATCTTTTCTTCTCGGTCTTTGGCTTTCTCTGACATTTTTTGGCTATCAATTAGTAGTATTGATTATTTTCATGAACTAACAACACTCAATTATTTCCAGAAATTGACTGTAGTCCATTGAATATTAGGGGTTTGAAGGGAAAAAAGGTAGTGATTATATGTCTACTAATTTTCCGGCAAATCTTTGGTCGATTTCAAGTGTCACTTAGTAGGCATCCGGGGGCAGATAAAAAGGGGTTCAACGCAAAACATTAACATTGGCCTATCTTTTTATACCTCACTTTAAGTGGTGCAGGTCTGGAAATGTGGATTGTTTCAGACAAGTCCGTGAATTTCCCGGGGTGTTGTTTCTTTAGCGGGTGGACATAAAGATGACAAGGGGAAGGGGGCGATTCCCAACAGCGTGCTTTGTCATTCATATTGAATTTCCGGACCGAACTGGAGATGGAGTTTTCGGCAAGTATAAAGCAACGCTTGTTGCCGGGTGCGCTTTCCGGGATTGGCTATGGCCTGTTGGCAATAGCGTAAGACCGTTTCCTTTGTCTCCTTATCGGTGCCAGGAGCAAGTAAAGGGAGGCCCGCGCCGGAAGTAGCCGTATATTGTTCGTGGGGAATCAAGCGGGAGTAAAGCAGGCCGCCAGCCATTTGAAACTGACTGAAGTTTCGGTCGATGACCGTCACCCGGCCGCGTTCTCCAAGAACGTCATGCAAGTCCACCTCCCAGACATCGGGACGCGACTCTTCGATCTCAAATACAGAAGTAAAGGCTTTTTGATGGCACATCAGAATCTCACGTTCGACCGGCGACAAATCGTCCGCCTCAACCAGAGCATGCTGAAAAAAGCGTTTGCCCTTCGATACGTGGTGAAAAAGCGTGTATTCTGTCAATAAGCTCAATTCCCATCCCCCATCAAAGCAAATGGTCTTGCCATGGACAGGAATTCCCAAGGCACGGGCAGCCGTAAACGGGTGTACTGTTCCCTTCATCCCGATAAGTTTGCTGGTTAGAGCCATGCTGAGTTTACGGATGGCGAGGTATTGCCGTGCTGCTTCGGTGGGCGGAGCGGGTGCTTGAGTATCCATTTTTGCTTCAGATTAAGGGGACATCATTCATTGGTTCTCGACGGTATCAAACTCATATTCTTATTTTAGGTTTCGTATGTGGCGAAGACGGCTTTTATTTCCTCTTAGTGGAGGACTCAAGTTTCAACGATTGAACAGAAAGCACCTCAATCAGGGTGGCATGCTTCCTACTGTTTCCGTTTTTTCCTCGGTTTTACGGTCTGTTTTTCTTTTGCGAAAGCATAGTGTGTTTCCAGGCGTTTCAAATAGGCCTTATCCGACATGATGGTTTCTTTAAATTGGTGAAGGAGCTTGTCGGCCAGGTTGGACTGAGGCTGAAAAAATTCCAGTTCGGGGCCTTTCATATCCCGGCCCATTTGTGCATCGCCATGGTTCCACTCGGTATAGAACGCTTCATCTTCCCATCCGTAGCTGATGCTTGCCAAAGACTGGCCCAGGGTGTCTTTGGACCAAACTTGCAAGACAACCCGGCGGCAGTCGCAGGATGGGTCGGCGCAATAAAACTCAACAAAGGCGAATTCGCCGGGTGGTAGCCCGAAGCCAGGATCCTTGACGGTCAAAACACGGGTTTCATTCCATGCGCGAGCACCTGCGTATTCATCGAAGCGGAGAAGGCCGAAGGTGGGCAAGGCCTTCTTATTTTTCCTTTTTCTCTGCATGATGATTTTCAATGTTAACGGCTTCCGCCTCCGCTTCTTCGGCGGCTGTTTTGAAAGGTTCGGCTTCTTCGTTCAATCCGGCGGCTATGAGGGCTTCGGCGGCGCGGCGTTTGGTTTCGGCGGTTTCGCGAAGGGCTTTGATTTTAGCGAGTTCTTCGGGGCTGAGAGGAGGTCGGAGCGCTTCGCCCTCTTCGGGCAGAAGCGGGCGTGAGGCGCGGGTGTGGATGCTGATCATGCCAGCGGCGGAAAGGCTTTGCAGCGCCTCCCAGGTGGCGGCGTCGAGGACCTGGAGGACCGGCGCGCTGTTGCTCCACGGGGTGGCTTGGAAGAGTTCTTCGAGTTGCGGCTTTTCCGAGCCGGTGGCATTGTGCAGGATGGCGATGAGGACGGGCGTCTCGGAGCCGGGAATCCAGGTTTCCTCACAGTAACTGAGACGGGGGCCGAGGCTGGTTTTTGCCCGGGCGGCGAAGTGGGCGGCGGGATCGCTCGGTGGCGCCGGTGGCACTGGTTGGCCGACCGGCACTTTTGACATGACTTGCTCCAGGCGTTTAAGAAAAACCTGGCGGCCGCTCTTGAGGGTCATTGTATTGAGGTTACCATAGCCGTCGAGCACTCCATCGGCCAACTCCATCTTCTGGGCGAGACTGGCGAGCATGCCGTGCTCAATCGTTTCTTCGGCCACGAGATTGATCACGGTGACCGGACGCGTTTGGTTTTTCCGCCAGGCGCGGGCGATGCGTTGTTCCAGTTTGGCCGGATTCCAGGGGAGGTCGCAATTGATCACTACGCTGGCGTTTTGCAGGTTGAGTCCGACTCCGCCGGAATCAGTGCTGAAAAAGATGCGGCAATCCGGATCTTGGCGGAAGGCGAGGATTTCGGCCCGGCGCTTCTTTTGTGGAACCGAGCCGGTGTGCCATGCATAGCCGAAGCCCAGTTTTTCGGCCAGTTCGCGGACCCGTTCAAGCATGCCGATCCATTCGGAAAAAACGATGACTTTGACATCGGGATCGGAGAGGCAGTCTTCGAGTACACCTTCGAGTTCCTTGAGCTTGGGGCACTCTCGAGAAGGATTCTTTTTGATGATGCCGGGGGAGTCGCAAATCATCCGCATCATGTTGAGCAGAATCATAAGCAAGTCCTGCTCTTTTGGAGTGAGTGGGCGGCGTTTGGCTTTGGCGGCGAGCTCGCCGACGCTTTTTTCGTATTCGGCATACTCCTCGCGCATGGCTTTGGTTAGCGGGACAAAGTGGTTGATGTCGGTGCGGTCGGGCAACTCGGTCTCGACTTGAATCTTGCGCCGGCGCAGGAGCACGGGAGCGACTTTCGCGCGAAGTTGTTCCAGGTTCTTGTAACCTTTCGGGCGTCCGCGTTCGTCCAGATCGTAGTATTCGCGATTGAAACGGAAGAGTGTGCCGAGCAGACTGGGATCGAGAAAATCCACAATCGACTTGAGCTCGTCGATTCGGTTTTCCAACGGTGTTCCGGTGAGGACAAAGGCGTAGCGGCTCTCAAGGCGCTTGACCGCCTGGGCGGTTTTGCTCGACCAATTCTTGATGCGTTGTGCTTCGTCGAGCACGATGATGTCGGGTCGTAAACTTGCGTTTATATTGAGACTGTCGCGGAGGATTTGTTCGTAGTTGCAGATCGTAAAAAAGGGCGGGTTCGGATCGCTGTACAGCGCGTTACGTTGGGAGGGACCGCCGAAAACCAAGCGTTGGGGGAGGGTGGTGAATTTGTTGATTTGCTCCTCCCATTCCGTCTTGAGGGACGCGGGTGAGACGACCAGGACGCGCCGGGCTTTTCCCAAATGGTGAAGCAGCGCACACGCGGCGATGGCCTGGATGGTTTTGCCGAGTCCCATTTCGTCGGCGAGGAGCGCGCGCTCCTTGAACGCAAGGTGAAGCATGCCTTCACGCTGATAGGGGAACAAGGGGCTCAGGGTCACGTGTTCGGGATGGCGTCCATCGATCACCCCGGTTTCATAGTCCCGGCGATTTTCCGTGCGGTCCCGTTCGATTTCCAGGTGGTTTAGCCAGGGTTCGAGCGTTTGGGAAAGGCGGATCTTTTTAGAGCTTGAGGCTCTCAGCCAGGCGACGAGCTCGTTCATATCAACGTCTGTATTCTGTCGACCCTCTTTATCGAAATAAACGCGCAGCGAAGGCGGTAACAAACGGAGGTTTCGCTCAACCTTCAAGCGCTTTGCATGTGTGTCCGGAATGATGTCGATGTGGGGAGAGGGCTGCACCAGCGCTTTCTTGCAGCCGGTGGGGTGTTTTTTTTCGAGCTGTTGAAGAACCGCTTCCACATGTTTGCAGGAACCGAGTCCGTTGATTCGAAAGTCTGTGCAGGTGCAATCAAAGTCCCGGTTTTTGAGGTCGCGGATTTCGACGGAATAGCTCAAACCGCTGGCGGACTTGACGGCAAAGTTTGAAAGGACGGTGTGTTCCGGAGACGCATTTGTAATACGGAAAGTCTCCTCCTGAGCACGAATCCGGCGCTTGAGCAGTTCCTGCTCATCGGTCGTGCGCCAGTCGGTGGCTGCAGGGAGACCGGGATTCTTTTTGGAGGTGCGTTTCTTGGCTGTGGATCGGGCATTCAACATTCTCGCAGCTAAGCAAGACTCGAAGGGTCGATCACGCCAAAAATTTACCTTTTTTGATTTATCTTTTCAGGCGCAACCTGCAAAACTGATTGCCGCCTGACCGGTGCGATTTATGAAGGTGTTGTTTTCTTCAAAAAGAAGCCTTCTTTCTTAACCTATTATGGCATATAATTTGCCGACAACTTCCTCGAAAACATCAGCGTTTGCTCGTTCAATAAATTTTGCTCTTCTCACAGACCAATCGAAACTTTTCACCTGATCGGCCAGAACCGCGCCTTGGATCTTTTGGCCTAAAACCGGGACTTCGAATGGGTAGCCCTTTATCTTCGAGGTGATGGGACAAAATACAGCCAAACCGGTTTTGCGGTTGTATGCTTTTCTGGATAGGACAATTGCGGGTCGATGGCCTGCTTGTTCGTGACCAGCCTGAGGATTGAAATCAAGCCAGACCAGATCCCCTTCCGCGGGAACATACCTGCTCACCAAATCTCCTTTCCTCGCGGACCGCCAGAGGTAAATTCGTCATGCGAATTCTTTTTGGTTACACCCTTCAGGAGATCATCCAATTGAAATTGCCTTTTGGAAACCGGCTTAACCAGTATGCCTTCGGCTTCCTCGACAATCTCTACGTCGCTCCCTTCGGAAAGTTGGTAGCTGGCTGTCATTTGTTTGGGCAACCGTAGTGCAAGACTGTTTCCCCATCGAGCAACTTTCGTTTTCATAGAAACAAAAAGTATCTACATGGGATATACGGTCAAGACCGATTATTTTGGCGTTCGGGGAACCCATAAGAGTTCACCGCAAAACCTTATCATCAGGGGATGTAAACCCGGAGCATGAAGAGTTGAAGGAGGTCGGGGAGTTGAAAGGGCTCATTCATTGTTCCTATTTCAAATATTCCAGCCGTCGAGATCCATCTGATGTTAACCAGAGAGCGCTTTGTTCAGGCTGGAAATGGTCATGCTTTCCAGCTCTAGACGGCTCAGGCGATCATCGTTCGTTACGAACTGGTTGACTCCGGTTTCCAATGCGCAACTTAGCTGTATGGCATCCGGAGGTTTAAAGGTGGTGAATTGGCTGCGGAGCCTGGCAAAAGTGACAGCCTCCCTTTGACCAAAAGGAATGATTTCAATTTCCTGGAACTTCCGCACATAAGCTTCGACCTGGTCCAATTTTCCTTCGGAAAATGGGTTCACGAGAATTTCTCCCAGACTTAATTAGGATGTACAAAGCTCGACTCCACTAGCTGAATATTGCCGGGCAAGTTGAAGGACTTTTTCGGTGTAGTCTGAGTTTTCCCAAAGGTAGATGAAAAGATTAGTGTCCCCAAAGGCCTTCATTCCCACCCGCGCCTTTGTTCTGCTACGTACTGGTCTGCGCTCTTCCAGCCAGTATCTTTAAACTCTTTTCGGATACCTTGGACCCAGTTTAGAAGTTCATCCTTTTTGACCCGATTAACTTCGGATTTCAATGCGCTGATCATCACATCCTTGAGTGTTTGACCTCGCTCCAGGGCAATTCGCTTCGCCTCTTTTACCAGTGGATCCGGTAGTTCGATCGTGGTTTTCATGCTGATTTCCCTAAACCCATATACGGTTGTCAAAGTTTCGTAGCTGTTATCTGTTATTAATGTTCGTCAGTATGGTCAGCGGTTGCCGTCTACCTTTAAAGGCGTTTGAAATTATGAGCTTTCCTTTGCTGATCTGGGAATAGGGTACTTGGGGAAACGAGCTACTAGGATGCATTTTACCACCCAAGTCAGATTCTGCGATCCCTTATATACGGGATAGGCAGCGTTTGTTTTGGTGGTAGTATTGGGACTCGTTACCCCGTTTAGGCATCGTTGCGCTTTCGGGTCGCGAACAAGTTTGCTCCTACATTTAGCAAGCAAATTTCAATCACTAAACCATACCGTAAAATGGTGGAGCGGTTTAGTATCAAATTTCTCCCTTATTCTCGTTCTTCGCCGATCACTTCGATCTCGCCGAATTCTACATGAGAGTTATCGGTCACGCGGGTTTTGTTGAGGCCTTTTAGGTTTTTGCCAAAATAATCTGCAGCTACCAGATTCATATCCTTGATCGCCTGGTCGAAGGACTGCCCGATGGCGCGGATGCTGTATCGAGTTGACCAGAGCAATTTGGTTTCTCCCTGTTTTAACAATGGCATGTCATAGGCCATTAATATCACGAAGTAGCGGGATTCTGTCAGCTGCCATTCCAAATCCTCCCTCTCCCAAGAGGGAGTACTTTGCATGTAGGCTTCTTCCATTCCGAGTAAGCGGGACTTGCCATAGCGGGATTGATCGTTGGCTCTGTTCATGGTATCCATAAAGCTTAGGTTGGATTGGAATCCAGCCATTGCCGAGGCGTCCATGTCATCCGAATAACCCATATCTTCAAACGAGGTGTAGCCCATCAGGTCGAAAAAGGATTCTTCATAATCGGTGGCGCCGTAGTGTACCACTATCAGTAGGTCCGCTTCACCCACGACGGGACTGTTGTAGTACCCTTGTTTTTGCAGATGCATTGCCATGTCCTGGATGATATCCATGAAGGTAAACCTCTCCAAGCTACGGTCCTTGGAATTGCCTCCGAAAAACCGACCTTCATAAAAGTTGTAGGTTTGAATCTTCTTTTCATCATCCAAGGCCCGTTGCTTGACATATTCTTCGGACGCCACCGCCTTGATCAGGATGCGGTTAGCCCCTTGAAGGCTAATTGTCAGAAACAGGATAGCGAGTGCGAGAATCCAAGGTGTTCTTAAAGCGTATGCATGCATGATTCTGAATGACCGTTCTTAATAATTGTATAAGTATTAAGGATAACGATACGGATTTCTCAAAGGTTTCAATGTTTGAGATTTATTGGGTGCGAGGACCATAATGCGGCAGCGGCTTGCCGTACTCGTAGGCACCCAGGTCGGGAGCGGATCCGACGAATCCGTCAGTCAGTGATGGCAATTCGGTGCCCGCATCTATTGCCGCTGATCCTGCCTTGAGGCGGAAATCGAATTCTTCCAGTTGGAATACGCGCGCCCTGTTGTTTGCGTCAGGTGGCTCCACCCTTTCCAATACATCGTAGTCGAGCATGACACCGTTTTTTTCCTGACCGGTTGCCGCGCTGAATGCTTCAAGAGACTTGAATCTTTGATTACGACCTGTTTCGGGTGATCCTCGTCCTCCTGCAGTCAGTGTATAATCACGCAGCATATCTGTTGGCTGAGCCCAGCTAAAAAGCGATTCCGCCTTGGGCTTTTTCCGGTAGCCGTTGTAGTCGAAAGAGGTATAGGAGGTGTAGCTCATATTCGAGAGGGTAGGACTGTCTTGGTCGTTCCCTAAAAACAAATTGTTCCTGAAGTGACCATTGGAGTACGAGGAAAGTCTGGTTTCCGAACAGAACGTATTATTGTAGACCATCATTCCCGTCGGACGTGCGGAGAATTTCAGGGAATCACCCGCGGCATGGACGACGTTTCTGATGAAGTAGGCGGGGCCACCGAAAACCGGCTGGCTGCTCAGCGCCGAATGCCAGACGTTAATCCCTCGATTGTCGTAGACCCGGATGTTATGAGCGCCGCCGTCCGTCTCGATGAAATTGTCCGCCACTGTAAAGATGTCGTTGTTATAGAAGTCGATGGAAGCGCAGTGCTCGCCAGGGCCGCCCTGTGGGCGTCCGTGAGTATCGATGCAAATCCCGTCATGATAATAGGCAATGTAGTTATGGCAGACGACATGTCCCTGGCCGTAGACTTTGACAGCGTTGTAGGTGTCGATGGGCGCAGGTGGATCAACCCTGGACCAACCGCGGACCTCCTTGCGGGAATGCGTGCCGATAAAGGTGTTGTCGGCTATATAGAAATCGTTGGATCCCGCCCAGTGGGTCAAGACGACATTCCCGACTGCCTCCGTTTTGCAGTTGACCACGGAAAGTCCTGAAGAGCCCCCCACATTTTTCCAGCCCGCAAGGAACCCGATATCGGTATTTTTAATCGTGATACCCTCAAAGTAGTGATGGTCCGCAGCCATTACATTGAATAGGTTGTAGTTGCTACCGTCGCTGCCTTTGCCGTCGAATATCACCTCGCCATCACCCGCTGCAATGATTGAGATGGGACGATCCGCGGTTCCTTTCTGAGTGAGCACGTAGTGTCCGTGGAAATCGAGTCCATTTGCCTGGGCGTATATGTAGCGCTCGCCCGAGTAGGTGCCCGCGTGGACCATAATGGTGTCGCCAGCCCGAACCCGCGGTTCGGGATAGAGCCACCAGTCGCCGGCACCGTTGTAGCCGTAGTAGGCCTCATTCAATCCTGTGAAAGAGGGGTTTTCGCGTTCACCTTCGTAACCCATTGGATAGACGTGGAAAACCCTGCCATGTTCGTAGGGTTTGGGAACGGACCGCGTGGTCACTCTCTCTACAACCGTGGCGACTCCTATCAGGCCGTCAGGGTCCGTCATGGTGAACTCGCACTCGTAGGTGGTATCCGGCTCCAGTCCGAAAATACTGCCTGCAAACATGTTTGGCGTTTCATACACGTCCCGTTGTTCGTGTCCCCAAATCTTTTCCCGTTGAATCCGTAGCATGGGTAGTCCCTCGCGCCATTGGGAGACGCCCACTTCGCGATACCTGATCGTTACGGTGGCGTTGTGGTTGTCATCCCCGGATACATACCATTCGAATCCGGCGTTCTCGAGCGTGGGCCGCTCAATATAAAATTCCTGAGGAATAACCGTGTCGGGCGGGAGGGCGTTAATCTCATCGTCGCCTGCAACAGGCGGACGCGTTGGATTATACCCAATCCGCTGGGCATTGACCATGCATGCGCCGCAGAGGAATGTAGCAATCAATAGATATCTGAGAATGGATAGGGGCGTTGTTCTGGATTTCATAGGTGTTTAATGAGTTTGGGGATTTCGGGTTTGAGGAAATAGAAATGATCGGCAGCAAGCTACCTCCTACATTTAGTTAAGCGATACAAGGTGTAGGAGGTAGCTTGCTGCCGAATAAAATACTTTGAGTTTCATTGAGTGCGAGGACCATAGTGCGGAAGTGGCTTGCCGTATTCGTAGGCGCCCAGGTCGGGAGCGTTTCCGGTAAATCCATCCGTGAGGCCGGGTAGTTCGACTCCTGCGTCGACTGCCGCTGATCCTGCCTTGAGACGGAAGTCAAATTCCTCCAATTGGAATACGCGTCCCCTGTTGTTTGCGTCCGGCGGCTCCACCCGTACCAACACATCGTAATCGAGCATGACGCCATGCTTTTCCTGACCGGTTGCCGCACTGAAGGCTTCAAGCGATTGGAACGATTGTGAAGCTCCTTCTTCGGCGGTTTGGCGTCCGGACAAGGCAAAATCTTGCAGCCTCTCCGTTGGCTGAGCCCATCTGAACAGGGAATCGGCTTCGGGCTTGATCCGATAGCCGTTATAATCGAAGGAGGTATAGGAGGTGTAGCTCATGGACGAAAGGGTGGGCTGGTCCGGATCATTTCCTAAAAACAAATTGTTCCTGAAGTGACCATTGGAGTACTGGGAGATTCTTGTTTCCGAGCAGAACGTATTGTTGTAGACGACCATCCCGGTTGGGCGGGCAGAGAATTTGAGGGAATCTCCCACGGCATGCACGACGTTTCGAATGAAGTAGGCGGGGCCACCGAAAACAGGTTGGCTGCTCAGCGCCGAATGCCATACGTTGATCCCGCGATTGTTGTAGACGCGGAGATTATGGGCGCCGCCGTCTGTTTCGATGAAGTTATCCGCCATCAGGAAAATGTCGTTGTTATAGAAGTCGATGGAGGCGCAGTGCTCGCCGGGGCCGCCCTCTGGCCGCCCGTGGGTATCGATGCAGATCGCGTCATGATAATAGGCAATGTAGTTATGGCAGACGACATGTCCCTGGCCATAAACCTTGACGGCGTTGTAGGAAGTGATGGGCGCGGGATCTGGAAGTCTCGCCCAGCCATGGACTCGGTCGCGGTCATGCATCCCGATCATGGTATTATCGGCAATATAGAAATCGTTGGAGCCAGCCCAATGGGTCATCACGACTTGCCCGACTCTTTCTGTTTTGCAATTTACTACCGAAAGTCCGGAACTACCGAGGACTCGTTTTAGGCCCGCGTAAAAAGCGATCTCCGTATTCACGATCGTCAGTCCCTCGAAATAGTGGTGATCCGCTGCCATGATATCGAACAGGCGATAGTTGCCTTCCCCGTCGAAGATCACCTCTCCGTCGCCGGCCGCCTTAATCGTGATGGGGCGCTCGGCGGTTCCGTCCTGGGTGAGCACGTAAGTACCGTGGAAGTCAAGTCCCAGTGGATTGGCGTACTTGTAGCGCTCGCCTTTGTAAACGCCGGCGTGAACCAAGATGGTGTCGCCAGCTCTTACGCGTGGTTCGGAATACAGCCACCAGTCGCCGCTACCGTTATAGCCGTAATAGGCCTCATTCAATCCGGTAAAAGCGGGCTCTTCGCGCGGCCCTTCATAACCCAATGGATAGACGTGGTAGACGTTGCCGTGTTCATAGGGCTTTGGAACGGGTCGAGTGGTAACTCTTTCCGTTTTTTTCGCGACTCCGATGAGCCCGTCGGGATCTACCATGGTAAATTCGCATTCGTAGGTCGTGCCGGGCTCCAGCCCAAAAATACTGCCGGCAAACATGTTTGGCGTCTCATACACATCCCGCTGTTCGTGTCCCCAGATCTTTTCCCGCTGAATGCGCAGCAGAGGTATGCTTTTACGCCATGTCCCGGTGCCCACCTCGCGGAAGCGGACTCTAACTGTGGCGTTATGGTTTTCATCCCCGGATACATACCATTCGAATCCGGCATTCTCAAGCGTGGGCCGCTCGATATAGAATTCCTGGGGGATAACCGTATCTTCGGGTAATGCGCTATACTTTCCGTCACCGGCAACCGGTGGACGTACTTCCTTCGATTGAGCGTTCGCCAAGTTGGCGCAGCAGAGGAATGCGGCGATCAATAGAAATCTGAGGACGGTTTGGTGAATGGTTTTTGATTTCCCTTTGTTTCTGAATTAGCGTCCTAAAAAGAAGACTTGATTACACTACAAAGAT
>JAQBYJ010000140.1 GCA_027622555.1 Verrucomicrobiota bacterium | reverse complement strand
CATTAGACACTTACACGTTATGTCGCCTACGACTATAAAGTGGTCTAAAAATGAAATCCTTCTCCAACAAATCGGTTGAAGCCGTCTTTGAATCTTATTCACCGAGGCTTCGAAAAAGGATGCTTCACTTTCGAAAGCTCATATTCGATGCAGCAAAACGTACACCTGGCGTAGGAAAAATTGAGGAAACACTCAGGTGGGGCCAACCAAGTTACCTCACGCCAGAGACAAACAGTGGGAGCACCTTAAGAATTGATAGTATCAAATCGAAGCCAGGAGGCTATGCCATGTATGTGCATTGCCAAACGACATTGTTAGACTCCTTTAAAGAGTGTTTTGGAGATACTTTTCGGTATGAAGGCAATCGCGCCATTATTTTCTCGGAAACAGAATCCATTCCTGATGCTAAGCTCAGTGAGTGCATAGCCCTTGCTTTGACTTACCACCTGGAAAAGAACCGCAAGCGAGTTCCTGTAGGTCAGTTGATTAACAAATCTAAGGAATGAGAAATGGCAGTCACTTGACACCTTTTAGGCAAGGTCTCAAGAAAGAGGCTTTATGTTGTTAAGACTGATTTCGCTTTTCATCCTTCTGGCCTCCATTGTTTCGAGTTCAGTCGCCGGGGATGAGGTTAGGGTAGCGGTGGCTTCCAATTTTTCAGAAACGGCAAGAGCGCTTGAGACACTATTTGAGGAGGAGTCAGGACATGACCTCATTTTTTCAGCAGGTTCCAGTGGCAAGCATTTTGCACAGATTGAGAATGGTGCTCCTTTTGATGTTTTACTCGCAGCGGATGTTGAGCGACCGAAACAGTTGGAAGCAAGCGGGAACGCTATCCAGGGTTCTCGATTCACCTATGCCATAGGAGAGATTGTATTGTGGAGTCCTGATGAGAAATTAGTCGATCCGGTTGGAGCTGTTTTGCGAACGGGAGAATTCCGGCATCTGGCGTTGGCTAATCCAAAATTAGCGCCTTACGGAAAGGCTGCTCAACAATTATTAGTGGGCAATAATCTATGGGAGCCACTCGCCTCCAAAATAGTTCAAGGAGAAAACATTTCACAAACCTTCCAATTCATATCCAGTGGCAATGCACAGCTTGGATTTGTTTCCTTGTCGCAGATCACAAAACCGGGTCAAGTGATTCGAGGTTCATACGCAAGATTTGATCCAGGAAGTTATGATTCGATAGAACAACAGGCAGTGCTATTAACCGACAAAATTGCTGCCAGGGAATTTCTTGAATTCCTAAAAAGCAACCAGGCTCAAAACCTCATTCACGCTTTTGGATATAGTACAACCGCCGTTGTTCAAGCAGCTCAGCAATCCAATAAAGATTCCATTGGACTCGAAAGCTCAGATTGGTCAGCTGTTTGGCTCACCCTTCGGCTGGCATCGATATCCACACTGATTCTAATCATTCTGGGAACACCCTTGGCATGGTGGTTAGCTACCACTCGTTTTCGTTACAAAACACTAATCGAGGCAGCAGTGGCATTGCCCATAATTCTACCTCCAACCGTACTTGGATTTTACTTACTCATTGCTTTCGGGCCTTCAGGGACTATCGGAAAGATGCTCGATGCCGTTGGGGTATCGCCTATTGTTTTCACTTTCACGGGCCTGGTGATAGGTTCGATAATCTATTCCTTGCCGTTTGTCGTGCAACCGCTGCAAGCTGCAATGACCGCTATCGGCAAGGGTCCCCGAGAGGTCGCTGCAACCTTAAGAGCTGGTCCTTGGGATCGGTTCTTTTCTGTGATCGTTCCCTTGGCTTGGCCGGGATTTCTTACCGCCACTGTTTTAGGTTTTGCCCACACGGTCGGTGAGTTCGGAGTGGTGCTCATGATTGGTGGAAATATTCCCAATGAAACTAAGGTGCTTTCCATCTCGATTTACGATCACGTCGATGCCTTGGAATATGGCCAGGCCCATTGGTTGGCTGGAGGTTTGTTAGCCTTCTCGTTCATTCTTCTGGTGATCGTCTATAGTCTGAATCGAAAAACCATGACCTTGAATCGATGAGTATTGAGGCCAAATTCAAAATCTCCAAATTCCCGTTCGAGTTGGATGTGGAATTGTCGATTCCGAGCACGGGAGTCACTGCCATTTTCGGGGACTCTGGTGCCGGTAAAAGTACAATGCTTCGATGTATGTCTGGTTTGGAACGGGCCACCAATGGATTTTTTAAAATCGGCGAATCCATTTGGCAGGATGAAACCACTAATATTTTCCGGCCAACCCACCGGAGGTCTCTCGGTTTTGTGTTTCAGGAACCCACATTATTTCCGCACCTGAATGTACAGAAGAATCTTCTTTATGGTTTTAATCGAACTCCCGAGGCAGAAAGAAATGTGCAGCTCGACGAAGCTATTGAATGGCTCGGAATTGCTCCCTTATTGCAGCGACGAACAACAGCACTGTCCGGTGGCGAGAAACAGCGTGTTTCTATCGCAAGAGCTTTAGTAACTAGTCCCAAGTTGTTGCTTATGGACGAACCGCTTGCATCGCTCGATATTAGGGCCCGCAACGAAATCCTTCCTTATTTGGAAAAGCTGCATCAGCGTCTCTCTATTCCAATTATTTACGTGAGTCACGCCATTGAGGAAGTTGCCCGTTTAGCCGACTGGTTGGTGCTTTTGAATGAAGGGAAAGTAACTGCCTCAGGTGCGATTGCAGAAGTGCTTACTCGAAGTGATCTTCCGCTTGCCAATGCCGATCATGCAATCTCAGTGTTTGATGCCACCGTCCAAAGTATTGATGAGTCATTTGGACTAACGACTTTGAATGTGGCAGGAAATCCATTTGTGCTGCCACGGGTTGATCTGGCGGTTGGAGCCAAGCTGCGTGTCACTATCCAGGCGAGAGATGTCAGTATCACAAAAACGGCCCCACAAAACACGAGTATACTCAATATTCTACCTTGCCGGGTGTCTTGCATTACTGATCCAGGTGGATCGCAAGTTGTTGTAAAACTGGAAGCAAATGGAATTCCTTTGCTTTCGCGAATAACAAAAAAATCTACTGAGCATTTGGGCTTACAGGTTGGAAGTTATGTCTTCGCTCAAATTAAGAGCGTCGCTACCTTAAAATAATCTTTGAATTCACCTACTGCATCCAAGGCTTTGCTTATCGTTTTTCTTCAAGCAAATAGAGCTCTGATCCGAGGGTGAATGGCAGAGGGGATTCTTTTTTATGAATCTTCTTTTTCTGGAGAAAAAATTCCCAATCGATAGGCTTTCCCAACCGCTTCAGGAGCGTTTTTCACCTGGAGCTTTTCGTAGATGTGACTGACGTGCGTATCGACTGTTGAGTATCCAATATTGAGTTTATTAGCGATCTCTTTCTTAACCAGGCCCTGGCTGAGTAGTTCCAGGATCTCCAGTTCTCGTTGGGATAGTTCAATCGTAATTTTTTCTTTTGGAAGGCGGTGCTGAAGTTTTTGGAAAATGAATTTTGCGACACTGGAATCCAGACTGGCACCTCCCGCTGCGACCGTTCTGATTCCTGTCAATATTACCTTTATGGATGCAGATTTTAATAGATAGCCGGAAGCTCCCAGGGAAATTGCCTTAAGGACATCCTCCTCATTATCGGACTGGGTCAGGATAATGATTTTTGAATTCGGCGAATACTCTCGAAAATAGGGTACGGCATCCAGACCACTCATTCCTGGAAGTCTTAAATCCAATAAAATTATTTGCGGACTATTTACGGACTTATCCAGAATGCTGCGAAGCGCAATTTCCGGGGTACCGAATTCAGCAATTAGCTCAATGTCTTTCTCGTCATCCAATGCCAAATTTACGACTGCCCGGTATTCGGTATTATCTTCTACGAGCAAAACAGAAATCATATCGGGCATTACTAAATTTTCATAATGAGGTGAACCTGTGCGCCTCCGGATTCCGGACTCGTAACGGTTACTTTTGCGTCGAGTAGCTTGGCTCGTCTTCGCAGTGAAGTGGGTACTTTGCTTTTTTCAGATTCAGGGAAACCACGACCATTATCACTGACCTGCAAGTGAAGATTCCTATCCTCTGTTGTTAAACGTGTTTCAACGTGGGTGGATCCCGAATGCCGGATGACATTGATGAGGCATTCCTTGTAAAACAGAACCAGGTCGATACGTCTGCTTGAGCGCATTTTTGCAATAATGTCGCTTGCCTCGAAAACGAGTTCATGGTCCAGGTCTGCCAATAGGCGGTCGGCATTTCTCTTCATCGCATCTTCGAAATCTTCATAGAGTCCTGGCGTCTCCAGTATATTGGTACAATATTTGACCGCCTTGCTCGTTCTTTGAATCAGCGCTCGCATACGGTCAATCAATCCGTCCATCTTTTCAGGATCGTGTTTTGATTTGGAAGCCAACTCTCCAAGCATGGACACGGCGTGTAGATTGGCTCCGAGCTCATCATGCAGGTCGGCAGCTATACGATTGCGAAGGTCAAAGATGGCTCTTTGCCTTAGATGGCGTGTTATGAGTATAAAAATAATTGTGCCAGCGAACAGAGCTGCAATAGCCCAACTGAGCAGTCGAAGCCTGCTTTCCTGCTGATTGTATCCTTGGGTTAGTGCCAGCTCAACGACAGGTTGTAATGCTTCGAGTTCATGCCTTTTTGCCAGTTGATGCATCCAAGCGTGGAGTGGAAGGATTTTTCCATAAAGGTTATTTCCGTCAGTGAGGCTTAATATGGATCGATTGGGTGAATCCTCATTAAAGTTTGTGGTCGGAATCTTGCCTCGAGACAGATTCTTTCCCATGGAAAATATTTCTATTTCTGAAAATCCAATACGATTTAATGAAATCTCAGAACCGTCTTCACCGAATCCTTGAAGTTTGTAGGGGATCCGGCCTACGAACTTAACAAAACGACTGGTGCGGGGTTGTAACGGCAGCATTAAAATGGGGGCAGTGTCCAAACTGTTTTCTACCTTAATGTCCAAGAGAATTTCCTGATCGGAAAAATCAGGATTCGTAGCTCCAATTATTTGAAGCCATCTTGGAACCCCAAAATCCCCGGCAAATGCCTGAGGTACTGTGTCACCCTGTTCAACCCCGTGCAGGTAAATCGAGTCAATGCTATAGACCGCTTTCAGATCGAAGGTAATTTCCGGTGTGTTTCCGATATCGTTTTCAGATACGTATGCCAGGCTGGATTCTCCTTCTGCTGAGTCCAACAGGTAGGGAAGAAAACCTTTTATAAGATTGTCTTTATGCCATGCCCCTGAGCCAGCTCTCTGCTCTGAGGAGGTGGTAGTGGATCCTCTGATTGCCACATTTTCGGTACCGCTAAAGATCATGATTTCCGACAATTGCAAAATATAGCGGTTGTCGTAGGAGCGTGGAGACAAATGGGTGGCCTCAAGTCGTATCCATGCAGCCTCCACTCTACGAATCGGTACCACCAGCGGAGCAATTCGTGGCAGAATTGGATCTTCTCTCGAATATGAAGCAACGACGTCTCCTTTAGATTCTCCTTTTTTACCTGCAATAATTTTAAATTCTTTTGGAAATCCGTCAGCTACAAAACCATTTTGTGCGTCACGCCAAATGGCCGGAATCAGAATTATTTCATCGATGAGGACTTCTTTTTCCAACTTGACTTCAACCCACTCGGCATGGTCCGGATTATCGTGCGGCATCGAGCGGTAGCCAATAGATCCCACGCCGCTTCGCAGACTGTAGTGGGCCAATCTGGAAAGTTCATCCGCTATATCAACCCGTCTTTGTTCCAACTCGTTTAAAGATAATTGGTGGATACTCTCATTGAGAGACTGAAGGTCCTTTTCCGAAGCTGCAAGGCCTGGTCCAAAACAGAAAGCAAAACAGAGCAATCGTTTGAATGGCATTAGGATCATGGGTGGAGTTTACGGAATCTGATCAGACGGAGTCTAAGCTTTAATTAATATAGTTGAACCAAGTAAGTATTCGCATCCTGTAAACACAGGATAGCGAATTCGTTTATTCAAGGTAAACTCTTCTTGTTTTGTATGTATTGTAGTTCTGTTCATGGGGTAAATACCATCGAAAGGGAAAGCGGTCTTAGGAGCATTTTGAAGTAGTTATGCAGTCTTTCCCCGCTCCCCTTTCGCCCCATGCTTGATTTTTCCCCGTTCTTCTCAAAATGATGTCTTTCAATATTTCTACAGTATACACAAGAAATCTGGTCCGCTTACTTCTTATCGGAGTTGTAAGCTTAATCTGGGTATCAAATGCCTCTGCTGAAACCGTCAGGAGCAAGGAGCAAATGGACAAGCTTTGGGGAGAAATCGCAAAAAAGAATATTCACGTCGACAAGGATTACCAATGGTATCCGGACTCCAAGTTCGCCATGTTCATTCATTGGGGGCTTTATTCCGATCCTGCCGGGATCTGGGAGGGCGAAAAGTATTTCGGAATCAGCGAGTGGTTGATGTATCGTGCCAAGATTCCGGCGAAGCATTATGAGATGTTGGCCTCATCCTTCAATCCGGTCAATTTTGACGCCGATGCAATCGCTCAATTGGCGGTGGATGCCGGCATGAAATACATCGTGATTACTTCCAAGCATCATGATGGATTTGCCATGTTTCACTCCAAGGCCTCCCCCTACAACGTGGTGGACGCTACGCCCTACGCTAAAGATCCCATCAAACTGCTGGCTGAGGCCTGTAAACGCCATGGTCTAAAACTGGGATTCTATTATTCACAGTCCCAGGATTGGCATGAGAAGGATGCCATCGGAAATGATTGGGATTTTGAGGAAAGCGAAAAGAATTTTGAAAATTACCTGTATGGAAAAGTAATCCCTCAAGTGAAGGAAATCCTTACCCAGTATGGTGAGATTGGTCTTATCTGGTTTGATACGCCCCAGGGGATTTCAGAAAAAGACGTCGTTAAGCTAAAGGAATTGGTCGAGTCTTTGCAGCCAAACTGTCTAATCAATAGTCGAATAGGCCAGGGCCTCGGCGATTTCGAAACCTTGGGAGACAGCCAGATACCGGATTACTTGAAAGAAGGCTTGTGGGAAAGTATCGATACGCACAATAATTCATGGGCTTACAGTGTGCTGGATAACAATTGGAAGACGGATACTGAGATCATCGATCGTTTCATCCGGGTCCTTTGCAAGGGAGGAAATTTCATGTTTAACATCGGCCCCAAGGGCGATGGCAGCGTGCCGCAAGAATCCCTGACTATTCTACGCGAAGTGGGGAAATGGGTACATCGCAATGCAGAAGCCATCTATGGTTCCAGGCCTGTCGATATGGGGAATCAGGTGTGGGTTGAGGCGACTCAAAAACCGGGGAAAACCTATTTATTCATTCGTGACTGGCCAACAGACGGCAGAGTTTGGTTACCCGGATTGACGGGCGAAATCGAAAAAGCCAGTTTCCTTGTAAATACTCAAGCCTTGAGCATTGGGCAGAGTGGAAAGGATCGTTTCCTGCAGGTGCCATCCGTTTCACCGGATCCTAAGGCTACCGTTATAGTTCTGGATCATAGCGAACCCATTTCGTTCAATGCGAAACAGTGGGTTGTTCCCAGTAAGACCAACGAATTCTTGGCCGTTAAAGGAAAGCGCAAGGGGGTCGAATACACGGAGAAAGTCCGCTGGATGGAGATCTTTGGTGATTGGCAGCATTTCCCCATCCTGCATGAATGGGAAAAGAAAGGCAGCAGTGCTGAATGGGAGTTTTACTCACCTGAAACTGGGCAGTACATTCTGGAAATTGAATACTCCTGTGACATGGATTCTGACTTGAAGGAAGGTCTGATAGGCATCGATGGCGACATGCGTACTTTTGTTCCCGTTTACACGGGTGATACTTGGGATCAGCAAGAAACTGAAATTCTGCGTCCCATGCCGCGTTATATGACCCGGCGTATCGGGCTCATCAACATCGCAAAAAAGGGAAATCACAGTTTGAAGATCCAGTTGGATGATGAGGACAACGGCGGTTGGATACGCTTGTCCAAAATAATACTTACACCGGCTATTTAATTCGTATCTGATATTTATTTTATGCGACCAAAACTGTTTTTAATTATTTTCCTATTAACGAGTGTGTGGGCATTGGGCAGCCGCCCAAATGTGGTCTTTGTCATGACGGACGATCAGGGGTACGGCGATCTGGCCTGCACCGGGAATCCCATTTTGCAGACCCCTTTCCTGGATGCGCTCCATAATGAGAGCGTCCGTTTCACCGACTATCATGTCAGTCCGACCTGTGCTCCCACACGCGGGGCGTTGATGAGTGGTCATTACACCAACCGAGCCGGACCCTGGCATACTATTATGGGACGTTCCTTCCTACGTCCGGAAGCCCTTACCTTCGGGCAAGTGTTCGCTGACAACGGCTATTCCACCGGGATGTTCGGCAAATGGCATTTGGGGGACAACTATCCTTACCGTCCCGAAGATCGTGGATTCCAGGAAGTAGTTTACCACGGCGGCGGTGGAGTAGGCCAAACTCCGGATTATTGGGACAACTCTTATTTCGACGACACTTATATCCACAATGGCAAGTCTCAGAAATACCAAGGCTACTGCACAGACGTCTATTTTCAGGAGGCCACGCGTTTTATCGGAGAGAGTATATCCCAGGAAAAACCGTTCATGGCTTACATTGTCACCAATGCTCCCCATTCACCCTTCCACAGTCCGGATAAATACTGGAAGCCTTATACCGGAAAAGGGATATCGGATGAGGAAGCCATTTTCTTTGGCATGATCGCCAACACCGACGAGAACGTTGGTCAGCTGCGCGCTTATCTGGAGGAAAAAGGAGTGTCGGATAATACCATTTTCATTTTTACCACGGATAACGGAACTGCCACTGGCCAGAATATTTACAACGCAGGAATGAGAGGTCGCAAAGCCAGCGAGTATGACGGTGGACACCGGGTGCCGTTTTTCCTCCATTGGCCTGAAGGAAAATTGGCCGAAGCCAGGGACATTGACCAACTGACCGCGCATATCGATGTGCTTCCCACCTTGATAGAATTGTGCGGCTTGAATTATCCCTTGGACTACAGTTTCGATGGTCGTTCTTTGGCACCTTTGCTTTATAAAAATCCCACACCTTGGCCGGATCGCACCATTATTACCGACTCGCAGCGCGTACGCGATCCCATCAAGTGGCGTATGTCATCCACCATGACAGGGCAGTGGCGGTTAATTAACGGCACGGAACTTTATGACATTAAAAAAGATCGAGGCCAGGAAACCGATGTTTCTTCCAGGTATCCGGAAGTGGTGAAACGCTTACGGTCAGACTATGAGAAATGGTGGGCTAGTATTTCACCGGGGTTTGAAAAAGAAACGCGCATCGTGGTTGGAAACTCAGCCGAAAATCCCGCACTACTAACCGGTCACGATTGGATTACGAATGACGAGCTTACGCCCTGGCATCAGGCTTATATACGCGGTGGAAAACCTGGTACGGGAACCTGGTATTTGGAGGTAGATCAAGCGGGTCGTTATGAAATTAATCTTACTCGTTGGCCTCCGTCCTTGGGTCTTTCTCTTCAGTCCGACCTTTCGCCTGGAAAACCTGTACCCGGTCTCACCGCTTTCCGCGAAGAGCCTGGAAAGGCCATTGCCATTCATTCTGCTATTCTTGAAACCAATAAGGACAGGCACGAATTGAAAATTGACTCCGGGAGCCACGCTGCCCGTTTTGTTCTGGATTTGGATAAAGGACCGGTAGACTTGACGGGGACATTTCTGCATGGACCAGACAGCACTCCCCTTGGCGCCTACTACGCCACGGTTCGCCGACTGTAACAAGACTCTCAACCCATTATTAGTGACTCCACGACAAGTTGTACAAAGGCGGATGCATCCAAAGCCATTCCAGCCTGTAACAAGGTTTGAATCACATAAACAAAATAATTTAGTGTTTTTCCAAGTAGCATCCCCGGGAACGCCGAGCCCCGGCAAACCCCAAAAAATCATAATGAAGTCCCTGAAACGTTTCCTTCTCCAGACACTTTTCCTGATAGGGACTTTGTCGTCCTCTGCTCAAAACTTAGCGCCTCTTCAAGATGGTGTAACACGGAGCTGGATTGGTCCGGAATACTTCACCAATCCGTTGATGAACTGGAGGCTTTCTAACGGTCGAATCGAAAACACCCATGGGGGTTGGGTGAACGAAGTGCATGCACTGACTCACCAGTTAAAGGAGGGAAATGGAGATTTTTCAATGCGGGTGCGCCTGGGGCTTATGGAAGGGCAAAGCAGTTCGCAGAATTCGCCTGGCTTTGTGGGCTTCAAATTTGGAGCAGTAGGCCATCGGAATGACTATCGGTCGAATATATTGCACGACCTGGAAAGTGGCTTTGCGGAAGAATTGATTCAGGAGCCACCGCTGCAGGCCGGCTTCTCTACGGATGGGCGTCTGCTTATAGGCTCAGCATTCTCGGAGTCCTTACTCAATTCAACCCACATGAAGGACGCCGTGCTGGAACTCAACGTTGTCTATGCGGCCAAAGTAGCCAAGGTGCGATTGACGGTTTCTGTTTCAGGCAAAGAAATAGCTTTTCTGGAATCGGCAATCGAGCGGGAATCCCTGAGCGGAAACGTGGCCCTCGCGTGTCACGGACTTAATCCTCCCATGCGCAAGCGGCGCGATGCCAATGACCTGAACCATCCGAAGTTCTGGTTTTCCGACTGGGAGCTTAGCGGAGAAAAATTCAGCTCCCATCCGGAGCAAACGTTCGGGCCGATTCTCTGGTCTCAATATACGCTGCATAACAACACGCTGAAACTGATGGCCTTTTTCGTGCCTATGGAGGACGAGGCGAAGCAGACGGCGGAACTGCAGGTCCGTTCCGGTTCGCGGTGGAGCACCGTCGCAAAAAGCACTATTGAACCCTTGTCCCGCGCCGCTCTTTTCCGGGTGGATGACTGGGACAGCACTATCGACCACGACTACCGGGTAACCTACCGCTGGAACTCAACTGACGGGGAAGCCCTGGCTAGCTGGAGCGGAACGGTTCGCAAGGATCCGATGGATAAGGAAACTATTGTTATGGTCGGCTTGTCCTGTTCGCACTCGGAATTGTTTCCCAATCAATTTCTGGTGGAAAACCTCCTTCTTCAGGATCCCGACCTGGTCTTCTTTTCGGGAGACCAGATCTACGAAACAAATGGGGGTTATTGGACGGTCCTGGCCACCGAAAAAGAGGAGGTTCCGAGAGCGACGCTCAATTATCTGGGTAAGTTCTGGCTCTCGATACTTGGTTTTCGCGATCTGTTGAAGGACCGTCCGACGGTCATGGTTCCGGACGATCACGACGTCTTTTCGAACGACCTTTGGGGAAAGTCTGGCATGGCGATGGGCAAGGATCGTTGTTGGGGTGGTTATCGTATGCACCCGGA
This sequence comes from Verrucomicrobiota bacterium, assembly GCA_027622555.1. NCBI lineage: Bacteria > Pseudomonadati > Verrucomicrobiota > Verrucomicrobiota bacterium. The sequence goes on along the minus strand of JAQBYJ010000140.1, from coordinate 661 downwards.
TTGGGTCAATATGGTGGAATACACCCAGATGGGTAACCGTCCGGATCCTTACGATCCAACACCAATAGAACAGGGTATCCGTGTTTACACTACCAGTCTGGACGTGGGCGGCGTCAGTTTCGCACTGATCAATGACCGGAAATTCAAGTCGGCTCCAGGGGATGTGATCGACGCCATGGAACCGCTATTTGCCATGCGTGGGGAACGAAATATTCCGGTGATGGACACGATCAATGAAAAGGAATTTGATACACGAAACCTGGACAGGGAAGATCTTCAAATATTAGGCGAACGTCAGCTTGATTTCCTCAGGGATTGGGCTCAAAACGGAGCCGCTCTCCGGGCTGTACTCCATCAGTCCCCCTTTTGTCAGCCTCACCATTTGATGCTGGCCGACATGGATTCCAATGGCTGGCCGCAAGCAGGACGCAATCGGGCCCTGGAAGTGATTCGTGAGGCCAATGCAGTAATGGTGAATGGCGATCTTCATTTTGCCTCGCTGGTGCAGCAGGGTATTGACGATTGGGAGGATGCAGGATGGAGCTTCACATTACCCGCCGTGCTGACACAAACGCATCGTGCCTGGCGTCCGGGGGTGCAGGACAAATTTTTTCCTTAGATGCCTCATGCGGCGTTTTTCTGGTCCCAGTAGGAATCGAAG
>JAQBYJ010000139.1 GCA_027622555.1 Verrucomicrobiota bacterium | reverse complement strand
GAGTCCATAGGATTACCGGAAACAAGTTTATGGATGGGAGTGGAACCGGAGGTATATCGAGGATTCTAAGCATGGGACTTGGAGGGGATAGACCTGTTTGGAACAACAATGATTTTTCTGATTTTGAGCCGTTAGAGAGTAAAAACCTGACTGCACACAGTGTTTCATTTCCAGAAGCGATTGGATCCGTTGCTATTCAACCAAATGTCGAAATCCAGCGATTGGTGAATTTAGGTAATGATCATGGTGACAATCACATCGTTGATCTGGACATGAAAGATTTTTCAAGCCGCTGTCCCGATGGATTCGAAACGACGCTTGCAAATTATAAAAGCTCGAAGGCTTCGGCACGATTGCCTGATCAACCGCATATTGCAGACAAAGATCGACTAACAACTTTTGCTCCGGGAGAAAGTATCAGAATTAGAAAAACCAGGGGGAAATTTGAGATAATACCCTTACCCGACCGATGAAGTATGAACGTTTTTCTTAATTGATAAGCTCGATCACCAATCTATTTTTAATTTTTTTAAAAATGATCGATTCTTTACTATAGCAGGGGTCGTGCTTTGATTTAGGACCTCTTCTTATTTTCCCCGGAAGTGGTGAGGAAACAACCAGCGAGCTATTGCCGGTAAAAGGAAAATGGCACCCAGCATATTTAGCAAAAACATGAAGGTAAGCAGGATGCCCATATCGGCCTGAAATTTTAATGTTGAGAATATCCAGGTAGAAACACCGATCGCGAGAGTGATTCCTGTAAAAACCACAGCACTGCCCGTCCGTTTTAATGATTTTCTCAGGGCGTCCTCAAAAAAATCGCCTTGTTCCAAATAAATCTGCAAGCGTGCAAATAGGTAGATTCCGTAATCAACACCCACTCCAATACCTAACGCAACGACAGGCAAAGTGCTCGATTTCAATCCAATCCCAAGTAGATACATAAGCTCATAGGCCAATAAGGAAACCAGGGCTAAAGGCACGACGATACAAAACGCGGCGCGCCATGACCGAAAGGTGAGTAGGCACAGGAGTATCACTGCTCCGAAAACGTACATAAGTATCGGGAATTGTGCAGCCGCAACGACTTCATTTTGAGCTGCCATGACTCCTATATTTCCGCTGGCCAGGTTAAACGTTACTTTTTCTGAAGGGTTATTTTTTCTAAATTCTTTAGCAGCCAAAATAACCCGTTCGATTGTTTCTGCCGTGTGATCCTTTAGGTAGATCATGATGGGGACAACACTCCCATCTTCATTGTAAAGTCCACTGGTTGGCTCGAAGGGGCTAATGGCCTGGGAGAGTATTGCCGGGTGTTCTGGTAGAATTTCCCATTTGGGATATCCCTCACTGAAACCTGCATTGGAAAGCTTGGAAATGCTGGCCAGGTTTACCACCGTTTGCACATTTCTGACATTTCTCATATGCCACGCAAAGCGATCGATTAGCTCCATGACTTCATAATCGATGACTCCATTAGGCTGGGTTTCAGCAATGACGGTTATCAAATCGACACCGATGGTAAAGGAACTCGTTATGACATGACTATCTTCGTTGTACCTTGAAGTGGACCGCAGTTCGGGGACTCCCTGTTGTAAGTCGCCAATTTTAACTTTACCAGCGTATTGTACGCCTTGGGTGGCGAGAAGGGCCGCTATTACTAATGTTAGAATCGCAGGCTTCGTTTGCGAAACCTGGGCCATTCGATCCCACAAGCTTTTCCTGCTTTCTCTCCTCTTCAGGATTTCCTTTTTATAACTTGAATCAAGTTGTTGGAAGGACAGAAGAACAGGCAGCAAAAACAAGTTTGTAAAAACTATCACCGCCACACCTAAACTGGCAGTGATCGCCAGTTCTTGAATGATAGGAATATCAATCAAAAGAATGGTTACGAATCCAATGGTGTCTGTGAGTAGGGCAGCTCCTCCCGGGATGAGCAATTGTTCAAAACTTTCTTGCGCTGCTTCCTTTCCACTTAATCCGGAAAAAACGCCGGAGCGAAAGGAACGTACCATTTGTACCCCATGACTCACTCCAATTGCGAATACCAGAAAAGGCACCAGTATGGACATGGGGTCGATCCCGAATCCCATGGAGCGGAGCAGGCCGAGTTGCCACACGACCGCTATGAGGGATGCGGCTAACGAAAGGACAGTAAGCTTGAGTGATTTGTTGTAAAAGAAAACGAGCACTGCTGTAATTATGAAGGCGACAGCGAAAAACAAAATTACATTGAGTACGCCGTCTGCCACGTCACCCATCACTTTCGCAAAACCAATGATGCGTACCTTCAGTCCCATCTCCAACCCTTGCGCCTCAAATTTTCCCCGGATATTTTTTTCCAGATATTGCGCTACTTCAATGTAGTTTATTCTTTCTCCGGTCTGCGGATCAATTTCCTGCAATTGAGCTAAGATTAATGCCCCAGAAAAATCGCTGGCTACGAGTAATCCAACGGTCCCGGACTTGATGATGTTAGCTTTTACTTTAGCGAGATCTTCATCTGATCCCAAAAAGTCTGCCGGGACAACATTACCGCCAGAGAAACCGTCTTCGATTATTTCTATGTATCGCGTATTGGGCGTCCATATCGAGGTTACCTGAGCCCTGTCCACTCCTGGGACGAAGTAAGTTTCATCAGTCGCCTGTTTTAGAATTTGAAAATACGCTTTAGAAAAAATCGTACCCTCATCCAACGTAAGAGCGATGGCTACGCGGTTTGCTCCCCCAAACTGGTCCTGGTATTTGGTAAAGGTTTGGATGTATTCATGATTGGATGGTAGTTGTTTGTTAAAACTGGCATCAATCTTTGTGTTAATCGTAAACCAGATCATCACGATGGTAACCAATCCGAATACGGCTAGCACGGCCTTGCGGTTGTTAAACAATCCTTGGCTGAGCTTTATGGTTAGGACGTGGTTACTCATTGTTTAAAATGGCTTTACTTAAAGCTGAATCTAAAGACTCCACCGGGACGCTTAGTACACCATGTCTTCCACAAAAAAGTATCGCTTGTTTATTCGTAGTCTCTGCTATCGCAACAGTCCCATCAATTCCTTCTTGTTTAATAGGATGGAAAGTCTGCCCTCGATCATTACTCATAAAAACTTCTTCAGTAATCCCTGAAATGAGAATGTTACCCGATGAGAGTTCTATTCCTGCTGTGAGCATGACCGGAATCTCCTGTTCGATGGATTGCCAATTTTCTCCGGCATCGTTGGAGCGAAAAATATTCCCCCTCAGGCCGTAGATCAGTAGGGTGTTATCGTCCAAACAAAGGATGCCAAATAACGATCCTTCATAGGGAGAATCCAGTTTCCTCCAACCAAGTCCTTCATTTCCAGACTGGAAGATCTGCCCCTTTTCTCCAACGAGATACAATGTTCCGTTAGGGCTTTTTTCTATTCCATAAAAATGAAGTCCCTCTTCATCAATTAATTCCATTTCAAGACTAGTATCTGCGTCGTCCGATTTGGCATATTCACCATATGCGCCAACAAACAGCCCATTGTCCCTATCAAAAAATAGTGTATCAAAATAGCTGATTTCCGGGTCTGGCTCGGAAATGAGCTTCCAATTATCTCCGCTATCTGTTGTAGCTAATATCACACCGGAGTGGCCGCTGGCCCACCCATACCGATCGTCTACAAATTCAATATTGGTCAAGGTCGTTCGAGTAGGGGTACTAATTTGTCGCCATGTAAGTCCATCGTCTCGACTTTTCAAAATGTGTCCTCGTTCGCCGACTACCACCACTTCATCGTTTAAAACGGCTATATCCAATAGAAGCGACTTGGGGGACAGCGGCATTCTCTCCGAATGTCTTATCGCAGGCGAGGGATCAGCGGCGAAACTGCTTGCCGAAAATACGGTAAATGCGAATGCAAGGAGATGTCGGAAACTTGGGTGAATAGAGCAAGCGGATGAAACTAAATACATTAAGTTACTGCGTGGGCAGGTAACAGAGAGTTTTTAGAAATGTCAAAGACATGATTTTTTATAACCCGCCTTTGTTTATCCTCCTGATTTATCTCAATCCTTCGCGTCTTAATGATTGGGCTGAGAAGTCGCTTTGGGAAATCTCTGCGGCGAAATCATACATCTTCATTTCGTTATCGAGACCACCGGCATTGTATCGACCTGAGAAAAGATCCATATGAAGCTCAAGAGTTGTCCAGAAAGTAAGCTCATCATAATAGTTGATGGAGTGACCTTCGGAAACGCGCCAAAGTTCACCGCGGCCATCATACTGATCTGCAACCATGATCTGCCATGAATCTTCATCGATATAGAAGGTTCTCTTCGAATAAATATGACGTGTGCCTTCTTTGAGAGTGGCTTCAACTACCCAGCAACGGTGAAGTTCATAGCGTGCCAAGTCCTGGTTAATATGCCTGGGTGAAATGATGTCTTTAATTTTAATATTATCGCTGTGCAGGGTGTAAGAATTGTAGGGGATGATATACTCAGCTTTCCCCACCAATTTCCAATCGTAGCGGTCAGGAGCACCATTGTACATGTCGAGTTGGTCGCTGGTACGTAATCCGTCAGAGGCTGTTCCCGGATTATCGTAAGCTACATTGGGAGCGCGACGTACCCGCCGTTGCCCGACATTATAGGTCCACGTTCTTCGAGGTTCCTTAACCTGGTCGATGGTTTCGTGAACTACCAGAAGAGAACCTGCCAACCGAGCGGGTGCCACAACCTTCTGTTTGTAATAGATCAGCACGTTTTCCAGGTTATCTTCCGTTTGGCCCGGAGTATTGTAGTTGAATAGAAACTGGTCATCAATGTTAACCAATGTATAGCTTCCTGAGCGAGTAGGGGAGACCTGTGCCGTATATCTGGCAGCAGACTTTCCGCGATAACGCGTCAAATGATTCCATACCACCTCGAGGCCGTTTTGAGGAATAGGAAACGGAACCCCAATGGCTGTGCCTTTTATTCCGTTTCCGTCCTGAATTAATTCACCCTTGGTTGCATTCTTGATGGAGTTATCATAAATCGACTTTGGATTGGAGGCAGATCTGCGCGACTGGAAAACTGGAAGCTTATACGTCTCTGGGTAAGCATTGAGCAGGGCTTTATGACCCTCTGTCAGCTTTCCCGAGTATTGGTTCATATTGTTTGCCGTAATCGTATAAAGAGGGCGATCGCCAGAAAAAGGATCAGGGTGATGCATCCCGGGAGAGTAGCCAGCCGGTGCTTCAGTTATTCCGCCTTCCCATGCCGGGATGGATAAGTCTGCATTTCCTGCCTGTTCAGCACCTAAGGGTGTAAGCTCCTTGCCTAATTTGTTAGCCTCGGTTTGTGAAACCTTTCCGAACGACGAAGGACTACCGAGGGTAGCGGCTGCTGTTAGGAGAATCAGAATTTTTGATACAGTCTTCATTATATTTCTAGGTAGGAAGTTTAGAAGGAGTATTTGACCGTGGCAGATAGAAAATCTCTATCGCTCAAATCGTTATGAGTATCGGCACCCCAAAATTGAGTGAATTGCAAATCAGATGACCATTTGCTTTGGTAGTCGAACCTCAATCCGAGTGTCATGGATTTGCGTCCTTCACGGAAATTTAGAATCGGGTTGGGGGTGATTCCATTTACATCATGGGCAAATTGAAAGCTAGGAGATACATTGATGCCATTCCACACATCGCTGTAGTCAAGTTGAAGAACGGTTCGGTATCCCCATGAAGATGATGTTGCAAAATTGGATGCAGGTTCTGTTACCGGTTGAATGCCAAACGTCGTAGCGAGAGGATTTGACGAAGTAATTGTTCCTGGTCCTTCGAACGGGATAGTGGTGTCGCTTAAACCGGGAACGCTTGTGTAACCGGCCTCTGCGACCAATATCATGTTGCAGGTTTTTTTGGTCTACGACTCCACCAGGCTATCTTGGGGGATTTGAACCCTGGGTTCGTTCAACCAAGGGTTGGACCGAATGCACGAATCGTAGAAAGCTGAAACTGATACACATCCTTGTTGCGATAGCCTTGGATTCGTTCACCCAAATGACCGAAATAATTTCCGAAGCTGTTGATGGGTGCGAAAGCCGGGTTGATGGCTGATAGAGCGGCGTAGATAGTTTCCACGTCGTCCAGGGCCAGGGGTTGGTTTTGGCGATAGGACAGTTCTCCTTGAAGCGTCCAACCGGTGGTTCCGATATCGGTATTAAAGCTGACGCCATAAAGGTTGATATCCTCTGGATATTCAACCTGGTAGCGTGCCGTGGCTGCCGCATTGAAAAATGCGAATTGTCCGGCTGCTTCCAAGGCGCCTTGACTGTCTGGCGAGGTCAGGATGGCGAGTTGTTCTGGTGTAACGGCACCAGGTCCGTATGTTTGGACGGCTGTAGCCAGTCCCCACAATCCAGCTGCTTGCGCTGAAGCTACTTCTGGTGGCATTCCTGCTAACACGAACACCGTGGTTAGCGGGCCTGAAAGATCGGGGTTAATAAATTCGGTAGGAGTGATGGCGCTCACTAATGGTACGCGACTATGATTGTTTATTAAATAAAATCCAAACTCTGTATTGTTCAATTGGGGAACAAGAACGCGCATCGCCAAACCGTATTGACCATCGTCGGATGCTTCAATGTCGGCAGCTCTTGGGACGAACCCAAAAGGCGCACCTTCCGGAATTGCTCCGAATCCAAGATAAAGTCTGTCGGACCCGCGGCTAACTACATCATTAGTACTGAAATAAGAGCCCCTTGGATCAATGATAGTTTGTTGCCAGCGGAACTGATAGAAGCCTTCAAGAGTAATATTTTCTGTTAGGCCAATACTGAAGCTGGCCATGGGCACTGGTTTTAGAGCTTCTTTTAGCTCAGCACCAGGTATGCGTAACTTACTCACATCAACGGGATTAATGGAATTAATGCCGTTTTGAATAAAAATACTTTCACCCCAACTGAGAACCTGGCTACCAAAACGGAGATCGAGGGGCATGTCTCCTGCGTCCAAATTTATATAGAAAAAGGCGTCCAGAATCTCGGAATCGCTTCCAACTTGATTAAGGGCGGCATCGCTCAAAGGACGAAAGGCTCGAGTGCCGTCTTCGTTCTCCCAATCATAGAAACTGGTCAGACGGGTAAATACTCCCATGTTTTCGCCAGAGATTTCCAAGTCGTTGGTCATCTTGACTGCTTTTGAAATCCAACCTTTTTCGTAATTGAGGTTTCCATCGTCGAGATTGATTGAAAATTGGTTTCCACCATTTGGCAGGCCAATAAGATCCGGGCTTGGATTTGAAGTTCGGTAAGAACCTCCAATGGATAGCGTGGTATCAAGTTGAGCGGTTAATTCGCCGATCTCGAAAACCAAAGCATGGGTTCCATGAGTTATCAGCAGTAGAAGTGTTGTTAAACTTCCAATAATACCGGAACGTAAGCGTAAGGAGCACGTTTTCATAATATGTCTGGATGGGACTGATCGCATGGTCGCGTTTTCAGGCGGTATGGATTTTGATATACGAGTTAAAGGAGTGAAAAAGGTGATTGTTTAAGTAGCCGTTTTTCAAATGGATGATTTTGAGCAGTATGAGAATGTTTTTTACTTAGACAGGATTTAGGCCTCTGTATTTGCAGTTTTCATATCTAAATGAAAATTGATTACTACTTTCGGCTTCCCGGTTTACATTCTTTTGACGCTCTTACGGATCAGCATTCAAAAAATGCACGTAAACCTTGAAAATAACCGGAAGAACTATTGCTCGATACTTTGAGTGACCTGCTTTAGTCGGGCTAAAAACAGGATTTGTTTCCTCGATCAGTTTATTTGAGTAGATCCAGTTGTAACAGACCAACTGGTTTCTCAAATAAATCCGGATGAATAGCACTTGCAATCTGGCGTAAGGCTAGGATTTGCCTGGGTCCGGGAATCGTAAGTAAATCGCGATCTATCATATATACCCTATTGTCCCTTATCGCTTCCAGGTGAGACCAGTTTCCAGAGGTACTGAAATTGCGGACCAATTCGGACATGGTCGTGGGATTTTCCGCATCAATCGCAATGATAATAACTTCAGGTTGCTTTCCCAAAAGAGTTTCCAATGAAAGCGTCGGCCATTGAGATTCTTCTTCATTCGCTATGTTATCCCCGCCCGCGAGATTAATCATTTCATCTACAAAAGTATCCGGTCCAGCAGTGTAGAGATTATCCAGGTCATACAGGACGGCTGTTCTAACACCTTCATGAGGCCGCGATTCATTGATTTGATCGTTCACCGATTTCTGCTGTCCTGCCATCCATCCAATCAAAGTCTTAACATCGCCTGTACTATCTATTATCCGTCCCAGTATTTCCAAATCACTCTGAATCGATATCCAGTTTTGCTGATCAAAAACCACGACCTTCATCTCTTTCAACTCCAGGGATTCGATCGCACCTTCATTCATCATTTTACTCATCAGAACGACATCTGGCCTCATGGCTAAAATCGTTGCCTCATCGAGTTCATCCACACCGCCTGCTACTTTAATATCTAATGCTTCCACCGGAAACCGGCACCACTCCGATCTGCCAACCAACAGATGCTCTTTGTCGATTTGGAAAATGTATTCCGTCAAACTCGGTACAAGCGAAACCACCTTAATCGCTGAGCGCTTGAAGCTGATTGTTTTTTCTCGGGCATCTTGGACTTCGATGAGTTGTACCGGTGGTTCTGGATCTACCTCTGTTGGAGAATCCTTCTCCTTGTTTCTACATGCCCACCATCCGACGGTGAGGATCAGGACGAAAACTATGCCGATGGCTGAGTTGGAGATTTTATTCACACACCTCAAAGACCTCGGTTTCTGGATAATGTCCCTTCACTCCTTTACCCTTTTGGAGGCGCTGCACCATACATTTCCCAATTAGCAAGTAGCGCTTCCAGAACGGTATTTCCGACTTTGTAAGCAGCTTCTTTGGCTGGAATGCTGTTCGCGGGATAGTCGGCAGTTGTGCTCCACACCGCCGCTTCACCGGGAGGAGGGGTTGAGAAGTTGCTGGCAGTTCTTAATACCAGGATTCTTTGTGTATCAACAAGACCTGTACGAGACATGCGGTGAAGAGCGGTAAGGGTACCGTTGTCTTCCATGTTCGTAGTCGCGAAGTTCCCTTCACCATTGGTGTGCAGTTTCATCCAGTTGTTCGCCCAATGATTAAGCAGTTCTCCGTGCCAGTAGGTGCTTGAGCCAAGCGTGTCTCCGATCATGACTTTAGGAGGACGATTTGCCTCGGGCATCCCTTTGAATTTCTTGCGGAAGGCGGCTATTTCGGGGTCATCGCCGAGGTCAATGTCTTTGGTGATCGAGAAGGCCCAGTTCACCAAATCAGGATTTAGGCGGTAGGCAATCGTATCGACTGTCCAGCCGTCTTCCAAAGTATCTGGCTTTTTTGCGCCAAGTGCGATGAATCCGTAGTCCCAATCGTCGGGGATTTCACGTGCGTCGATTTCATAGGCGAGGTCACCATCGACTACCCAGTTTGCCCAAATCGCATCACCCAAGGCAGAGTCGGCCGGATCGGCTCCGCCAATTCCCGCGATTATCCAATAGGCTTTGGAAAAGTCGAACCGCGGGTCCATCCCCAGAGCCATGACACTTGCTGTCGCATTGGTAACTCCGCCACCGGTGCACGTAAGAAGGACCCCATCGTTGCGGTAATAGAGGTCATGCAAGCCCAGCGGGAAATTCATTTTTTTATTGAAGTTGCCTCGTTCGACCCAGAATTGCATCTCACCGGGGCTGTCGCCCGTATCCTCACCGTTCTCAAACATGGAGACGATGACAGCCTTTATTGGGATTTTGTTCTCCGCAAAAAGTAGGGTGCTTGCCCCATAGCATGATAGGAGGCATGCGAGTATTGCGGGGAAATTTGAATTCATCATCTCTGAAAAGTGGGTTGTTAGACGCTACCCTTCAAGTTGCTTTGGATTAAAGTCAACAAGTAGAGTTACGAGGCTGTGGGGTATGAGTACCAAAGCAAAAATTTTTATACAGGCCGCTGTGGCTTCTATCATCGTATCGCCCACAAATAGTTTCCAGGAAAACCAAAAACACAAAGCAAGGATTGCCAGAAAACTAAGGAAGTTTGTCTTTTGGAAATGAAAGGAAAGGTTTTTTATTATCCCATCTCCCTCGAGGAGAACACCACGTGATTCCGGAATATAAGCAGGCGTCCTGTACATGTGTCGCAATGGGTGTAAGACCAAAAAATAAAAAGCCATACTATAAAGCGGATGAATAAATCGGAAGGATAGAAGCAGCATCAGAGACTCCATTAAATGAGCGGACACATTTAATGGCAAACCCTGGACTCGAACAAACTTGTGGATCAAAATTGCCAAAACTTCCAAAAATACAGCAAACACCAACAAGTAACCTGATAACGAATACAGAGTGTTTAAAATGTTACTGGAATCTGTTCCGACGAAGTTTAGAAAGAGTTCCTGTGTCTCAAGTGGCCTAAAGTAAAGAGGTGCTATTAAGACCAGAGTTCCGCGTCCAATACTTCCGGCTAGCCATGATGGTCCGCGGGAAGGATATAGGTGTATGGTGTCCAGGCTGCCCCAGTGCCAAATGATTAATGGGGTGAAAAGTGCTATCGTGAAATTAAATGAAAAAATCCAAATGCCATAGGTGATCAGGCCAAACGCCGTTAACAATCCGATCGCCGATACCCAGTAGGACAACTTGGACTTCCAGGGTGGATTTAATATCCAAGGTGGTAGATAGAAGTCCGCTACTTGATGGGGAATTACAAAAACCGTCAATACGAGCATCACCACAATAATTTGATTTGGGACGATCTCTGCCGGAAAGAACCAACTCAAGGCCCACACTGCCAGATAAAACCCCCAAAGCGCACGTCTGTCCCAAATGGGCTTGGCTATTGTTTGGAAGATAAGAACGTGGAGCATCGAGGCGGCTTCAATAATCAAAGTTTGGTTCCTACATGAAGTTGGAGGATTCGTCCATTCCTTTAAGATAACGGGAAATACTGGATTGGGTCTGTTCATTTGGAATAGTGTCTTTAGCGTTAATTAATGAGTCAATTGAAGGATCAGTTTTTTCAGCCTCCGTTTATCAAAAAACTAGCCAAGGCGCTCGAGTTCCATGTTCCGGGGCTGCGAGCTGTTACTTTTGTCGAAGCAGTTACAGCTTCTCCCTGGAAAGAACTGGAACTCATGGATCGCATGAGAAAAATAACTGACTGCGTCCACCGTTGTTTGCCCGAGAAGTATCCTGATGCTCTGTTTATCCTGTGTAAGGTTGCTGAGCAATTTAAAGGTTTCGATTCTTTGGTATTCCCCGATTTTGTGGGGCGATACGGAACGGGTTACTTGGAAGAATCGATTCCTGCGCTTCAACAGTTCACTGAAATGTGTTCGTCTGAATTCGCCGTTCGGCCGTTTATCGAACGCTATCCCAAGCCGATGTTCAAACAACTGAAACTTTGGGCAAAATCCTCGGATATGCATCATCGCAGATTGGCAAGTGAGGGTTGTCGACCTCGATTGCCTTGGAGTTTCGCGCTGAAAGAATTGAAAAAAGATCCCACTCCGATTTCCCCGGTTCTTGAAATTCTTAAAGCTGATCCGGAAGATTATGTGCGAAGGTCGGTGGCAAACAATTTGAATGACATCAGTAAAGATCATCCTGAAAAGGTGATTGAACTGGTTAAGCGGTGGCATGGAACGAGTAAGGAGGCAGACTGGATTATTAAGCATGCGTGCCGGACGCTCTTGAAACAGGGACGTCCGGATGTCATGCAACTCTTTGGTTTTTCGTCTCCTCATTCTGTTATCTGCTCTCCCGTTCGTTTTGATAAACAGAAAGTCAGGATAGGAAGTGAAGTCATCTTTAGCTGCTCCATTAAGACCACTAAAAACGCGCTGGGGAAAGTGCGTTTGGAGTATGTGGTCCATTTTAAAAAATCCAATGGGCAGTCTTCGTCCAAAGTCTTTCAGATTTCCGAGAAAGTGGAGACCGCCAACGAGCTTCTCATCGAGAAGCGTCATAGCTTTAAAAACCTATCTACCAGGAAACACTTTCCAGGTGATCACCGTTTCGAAGTACGCGTAAATGGTGTTTCTAAAGGGGAGGGGAGTTTGGACTTGGCTCACGGTATTTTTATTTGGCACGGTGATTGACGAGCATTTGGAATGGGATACCTAGATCATGCTGGGA
>JAQBYJ010000138.1 GCA_027622555.1 Verrucomicrobiota bacterium | reverse complement strand
TGTCCGTTCTCTTTACGATAACGATTGAAACGCATAGCGAAGACGCTTTGCAGCCAACGCATCCCTCACTCAGATTGGGCTCGGGAGTCTCCACAGCAAGATGGTAGTGGTTACCCATTACGCAATAGGCATGCAGTATCCACCCAGAACGTTTGCAAGCTTCAAGAAGCGTCTTCTCGAAGGATTTCCTGGATCCTTCGGTCTCGAACACCCAACTACGATAATTGCCTCGGTTGATCACGTGGTAGAACCCACCCGCTTGCTCAAATCTAACTTTCCTGGCCATCAGACAAGGAGAGTATCTATGCACTAAGTGAGGGCAAGAGTATTAAGTATTGGATTGACCCTTTATTCTGGGCTCTGGCCATCAGACAAGGAGAGTATCTATGCACTAAGTGAGGGCAAGAGTATTAAGTATTGGATTGACCCTTTATTCTGGGCTAGGGTCACGTCTCCGGTCACCTGCAATACGTCATGCTCCGAATCCGGAGTAGGTCCCGCGATTTCAATTTCCAGCGTGCCCAAGGCCGACTGCTGATAGTCGCCAATGATGTCTATTGTACCGGGACAGACCTTGCCGGTACCAACGTTGATCTTGCCAATGCCGATGTTGGACTGGGCAAAGTTGAACGTGCCGGTCCCGCAGACAATGCCGTTTACATCAACTGCCTGATCCGTAATGTGGACGGTCCCGTTGTTGAGGCGCATGATCCCACCTGCAGTGACTTGGACCCCATTGGCAGTAAGCGTGCTGGCGTTGAGGTCGACGGATCCGTGGCTACCCACGCGAAAGAAGAATACGTCTTTGACAGTAGCGTTAGATACTATCATTCGGCCCAGACCTGGGCTGTTGCCGATGTCGAATGTGAGCGGATCGAGAAGGCCTCCGATTGCACTCAAGGGATACGTCGCAACAAGTAGGTGAGGGAGTAAGAACCGGAACCATAATTAACTGGATTTGATGATTTTTGAGCAGTAGGTAAGCGCGCAATCTTGAGGACTTTTTTTAATCGAACAACCCCCTTGAAGTCAATGCTGCCTTGTTTTGGTGTGATTTCAATTAAAGTGAATGTCGACCTCTCGGAGTTATCTTTTCGAGAGTAGGCGTCTAAAGTTCACTCTATCGGCAGCAAGCTGCACTCCTACAAGACAGATATGAAACTTAATTGTAGGAAAGTAGCTTCCTACTCCGCCTCGAAGGACTTGTGTTTTCGATATTTTCTTTCAATTGCTAACATCTTTCAAAATAACACTCCTCTACTTTTCCAGGACTTGTTAGTCCTTACAGACTCCACCAATCATTCAATTAACTATTTTCCCTGTTGCGAAATGGATTCAATCGAGGTGAAGTAGTTGTAAGCGGACATTACCGATGCGGTCCTTTGCTCATCAAAATAATATGTACAGGGTTTTAAAAATATTATTGTTTTTAGGGTCAGTTTTTTGGAGCGCCTGGTATCCCCAATTGGTTTGGGGAGAACCTGTTGCATTTCCTGGAGCGGAAGGCTTTGCCGCTTATGCAAAAGGCGGTCGCGAGGGTGATGTCTATATCGTGACCAATGTAAATGACTCGGGCTCCGGATCTCTGCGAGAGGGTATTCGATCGGCAAACGGACCCAGGACGATAGTGTTCGCCGTGTCGGGAATCATTCAGCTCCAGTCCAGATTGAAAGTGGATAAGGACTATCTGACCATTGCCGGTCAAACTGCACCTGGGGATGGGATTTGTTTTCGAGACTACACGTTTGAAATTCTGGCTGACCATGTGATTGTGCGCTATATTCGGTCACGATTGGGAGACAGCGCCGGGCAGGTGTCTGATGCGATTTCGGTCACTAGTGGGAGAAATATTATCCTCGACCACTGCTCGGCAAGCTGGTCAGTCGATGAGACGCTTTCTGCTCAATCCTCGAAGGTTGATTTGCTGACGGTTCAATGGTGCATGGTTACGGAAAGCCTGAACCAATCTATTCACAACAAAGGTGACCATGGTTATGGAGGGATTATCGGATCACTGAGGCAGACCTACCATCATAACCTGTTTGCACACCATACCAGTCGTAATCCGAAGGTTACAGGTCGCAGGCATTGCGAAGTCGATTTCAGAAATAACGTCATTTTTAACTGGGGATTCAATAGTTGTTACGACGGAACGGCATCCTATATCAACTGGGCCAACAATTATTACAGAGCAGGACCAGGGACCTCCAACAAGGTCAGGGGTAGGATATTTGAATTGGATGACGGCGACATTGAGGCAGGTGGGAACAACAGCCCGGAGGATTCTCAAAAATATGAAACGTCTCTATTTGCAGAAGGGAATTATGTTCATGGATTTCCGGCCATTACGGCTGACAACTGGGACGGAGGCATCGATTTTAAAAGTGGGGCCGGTGAAGAAAAAAGCAGAGCCGTAGTTGCTTTTGATTTCCCACGTATAACAGAGCAAACTGCTGAAGCTGCCTATGCTTTTGTGCTGGCAAGCGCCGGCGCATCCAAAGTGCGGGATGTCATCGATAAACGCATCATCGATGAAGTCAAAGCAGGTAAGAGTACTTATGGTCGTCTAGGTCATATCGATACACCTGTTGATGTTGGAGGGTGGCCGGATTACCGATCAACTGTTGCACCCGCTGATGTTGACCTGGATGGAATACCCGATGATTGGGAAGTGAATAACGGTTTGAATCCAAAGAATGCTGCAGACCGAAATCACTATGAATTGAATGCCGATTACACTAATCTTGAAGTTTACCTCAACAGCTTGGTTGCCGGGTCCCAAAATAAATGAAACTCGCCGACGCAAGCATCGGGATATCTGAAATAGAAGAACAAGTTCTTTTCTCTTATGCTCGCAAGAATCCAGCTGACATCCTTGGTATTCGATTCGCGACCAAGGTCACTCCTACAGCAACTTTCGCATGTCAAAATGTAGGAGCCAGCTTGCTGGCGATCTCCAAGATTTCAAACTTTCTCTTCAGTCACCGACCCCAACGCAAGCATCGGGGAATAACAAGTTAAAGCCAGTTTCCAATCAGGCTTTTCTAAGAAACTCAGGGGTGCCACCATTCGTCAAGTAAGGTGTGTAGCATAGCGAATTTATTCTGGTATTCAGAAATACGTGACAGGTCTTTTTCCTCGAGTGGATCGGTGACTACTTCGAAAAGGCTAGGTTCTGTCAGGTAGTCGCCCCAGGCATCGGACGAGCTAGGAACAATAAGTTTGTAGTCTCCTTGGTGGACCCAACGGTAGGCGATGTCGGCGGCTGGATTGCCGAGGACGCTGGCGTCGCCGGAGTAGATGCCGCCGAAGACGGCGCGATCCGGATCGAGATTGGTTTTGCCCTTGGCTACTGGTAAAAGACTGATACCAGGAGTGTTGAAATCTTCGTTTACACCGGCTGCTTCCAGGATGGTGGGGAAAAGGTCGATGCTGCTAACGGGGCTATTGTGTCTTGAGGGTGAGAGGACGGCGTCCCAACGCAGCATGATGGGTGTTCGAAGGCCGGGTTCGAAGGGGGAGCGTTTGCTGGTTTTGGTGTAGTTCCTTGGATTCTTGGGATCCGGTTCGAAACCATTGTCGACAACGAATACGAAAAGAGTGTTTTCTGCTAATCCTCGATCCTCGATGGCTTTGATCAGTTGACCCACCGTTTCATCGAACCAGCTGATACAGGCATAGTAGGGAATTTTGTGTTCCGGGATACCCTTGTTTTTATAAGGCTCATAAAACTGCTCCGGGGAGTCGTGAGGAACATGAGGTAGAAAGGGAGCATACCAGACCATGAAGGGCTGGTCCTTGCCGCAATCGTCGATGAAATCGTAAATGGGCTCCATGGTCTCTCTTCCGATGGCCAGGCCAGCGTCGCCATTGCCGTGAGCAACCACATCACCATTGGCGATCGTCTTATTGCCATTGAGCGCGGTCGAAGGTTCGGCGATCGTCATGCCCTCGGTAAAGCCGGCATTGCGCCAATGACCTTCCCAATACTTGCCGGTTTGAAAACTACGGTAGCCATGTTCGGCCAATATCCGTGGAAGCGAGGGCGTGTTGCGAATGAGGTCGCAGGCTTTGTCGCGCAGGGCGTCAAACTCGGCTTTGGTTAATTCCGGATCCTGCGTTAGGCCGGGGAAGCCGGGGGGTGGGTGGTTGAAATGGACTCCGTGTTGAAAGGGATAGAGCCCGGTAAGTAGAGTCACCAACGAAGGTCGGCACACGCTGCTGGTTACATAGCCATTTGGGAACAACGCCGATTGTTCGGAAAGGCGATCGATATTCGGAGTCTGCACGACCGGGTGACCCATAAAACCGAAGTCGGTGTAAGTCTGATCGTCGGAGATGATGTAGACGATGTTAGGCGAACGTGCTCCTGCGAATTGCTGAGAAAACAAGAGAAGCAGAAGAAAAACTGTAGGAGGGACTTTACGCCCCGATCCGTACACACGTGAAAATCGGGGCGTAAAGCCCCTCCTACAGTTTGAAGTCCAAGCTCTGATAAAAAATCTCATCCTACTCATTCCAATGTCCGAAACGGTTGATCTTGGGAAACGCTTCACCTTCCGGCTTGGCGTCCAATGTGGAAATACCCTCTGCGTAAAGCAGGTCTCCGGAATAACCATCGTGGAAACGAACAACCACTTGTGGTTCATCGTAGGCAATAAACTGATACCCGGGACCATCGTTGCGTCCGGCTTTGACGATGTTGTTTACATCAATCACGGTGTAGATGCTATGGCGCTGACGTAAATAGTGCACGTTGTCAGGGTATCCGCCGGCCCATTTAATTTTAACTTTGCGGCCCTGGCTATCGAACCAACCGCCGAGAGGTGGAAGGCCGGCCGTGCCTATGGGATGATTGGCGGAGCTCATGGGGCTGCAAAGAAACTCCCAGACGTTGTCCGTGATTTGTACGGCAAAGGGATGATGCACATCACCGGTTAGAATCATGATGGGTTTTTCAATGCCATCCATCATTTCAATCAATTCTTCGCGTTCATTTACGTAAGCGCAGAATCCGTCGCCTTTAGTATCCGTATCGGCTCCCCATACATGATAGCCGGAATGATAAATAACCCACGGATCTCCGGAGACGACGAAAATGAAATCTGCTGGCGATTGTTTGACCGTTTCGATGAACCATTTTTTCTGGCTCGGACCGAGAATGGAATTTTCTTTTTCGAAAGCCATTTCGGCTCCTCTGAACTTGGTTCGTTCGCTGCGCGTATCGATAAAAATGAAATGACTGTTGCCGACCAAGCGATCAAAGTAATGATGTGTGCCGATGCTGTAGGGTGCGGTGTTCGTTTCTTTGAGTGCAGGAGAAATCTCGATACGGTTCTTATCAAGAATCTTTTCAATTCTATAGACTCCCGCATTTTTTCCTCCACGTTCGGCGACATCCGGTTTATAGCCTCCCATATAAAATGGGCCAATATGGAGGGTGCTTACCTGATCCAGATCGAGTTTGGTGAAATCGGCTTTTGTATCGAAAAGAATGCTGCTCTCCGCTTTGAGGTCGGCATTTCCGAAGTGGACTTGTCCACGTTGAGGTTGCTGGTCGTTCGCCCAATTAGCGTAGTACTGCCAAACTTCCACCGCAGGATCGCGAACCAGATAATTTCCATCACCCAAGCCTACCTCCCCGGCTCCATCAATATTGTGAGTCATTTCGTGATCATTAAACATGGTAAATATCGGCACATCTCGAACGAACCGGTTGAATGATCGACCCCGGTCCAGATAGAGCTTATAATTATTTTCCAAACCGCTCTTTTCCCCGTTTATGACTTCTTCGTAGGTATAGTCCCCGTTAATGATGTGAAAGGCCAGACGATCACGGTGCTTTTCCCAGAGTGTATTGAACACAGGAGGATTTCCGTAGACACCGTAAGTGTCTTTGGGCGACCTCTGGCGCTGGCAGGCCCCCACTGAAAATGAGAAATTGAATTTTCCTTCCGGATTGAATTCGTGCCCGTAACTAGTGGAATCGGGCAGGGTACGAAACGATGGCCAGGGTTGGGAAACTTCCATTCGCGTATCCACAATCTCGCCACGTACGACCACGGCATAGTAGTAGCGTGTGTTAGGTTTGAGTCCCGTTACTTCAACCCAGCCAGTAAAGTCACTTTCCGGATTGGTTTTTCCTGTTGTAGCCAACGCTCCCTCAAAGGGCAAGGACTCGCTTACAAGCACTTGAAAGTCGGCAGCCTCTTGTGTGCGAATCCAGACCTTGATTGAAGAGGACCCGACTCCACCTAACAGGGGGCCGTGCGTGATGCCCAGGCTCTGATAGGGGACGACGTGGTTGGCGACCGGATCTGGCCAGTTGAGGTTTTGACTGAACGCCAAACCAAAAGGCTGAAGACCAAAGGCTGAAATAAGAAATAGTTTTAAGATGAAACGTTTCATGGGTGGATCAGTTGTTCGCCGTTGTTAAGAAACGGAATCGCCAGGTGGAAGGGATCAGATTCACCCGGTTTACAGATGATTTCCGGAGAGTATTGAGTGACGTAGGCACGTCGCATTTTGTCTGTTGTATTACGTCCGCTTCGATGAAAACACAATGAACTCAAAACTACCACGCTACCAGCCGGTACAATAGCAGGCACTCCGGGTTCGTTTCCAAAATAGCCGGCCTTGTCACCCGTTTCTGGATCACGGATGTGTTCGACCAGCGATTTTATTCCGATAGTTGAGTAGGGCATGGCGTAGACCGTACCGTTCTCGATCGTGACATCGTCCACGGCACACCAACAGGTAACATAAGGTTTGTGGGAGAAGCCCAGGTATCCGGAATCCTGATGCCAGCTGAAGGGCATTCCTTTTTCGGCTGCTTTGACTACATACTGGTCATAAAACAGGAACGCATTTTCTCCAATTGTAGCTCGGCAAATGTCGGCCATGAGATCGCTGTATACAAATTCAGAGAGTCTTGGGGCCACTTGGTGCTGCTTGGCGATATGATACCGTTTTCCACGGTGACTGATGTGGATGTGATCCGTTCCCAGTCGGTCCATTTCTTTGTGCATGGCATCAATCAAGTAATCGCAAGCATTGCGGAGAATCTCCAGATGTTCATCCGGAATCACGTTTTCAAGAATAAAAAAACCTTCGTTTTGATACTGTTGTTTTTGGTCTTCGGTGATCATGGTTTTTCGGGGATTCTATTTAGGGTATAATATGCATCGGAATGAACGAGTGGTTCTCCCGTCTGGTTCATAACGCCTTGGGCACTTAGTTCATGAACATAGTGTGCGCGTAATCCGTCCACCACCAATCGAACCGACAGTTTGTCATCGCTAACAATTACCTTTCTAATGCGATTTTCCTCTCCGTCCCATTCATCAGATCCATAGGCATGAGAATAGAGATAAGTGTAATTGTTCATTTGGTACGAGCTTGTCCTGGATGCCGTTCGTGCATCAACGGGCTCAGTAAACACGAGCTCAAATCCATCGTGTTTGGCTCGCATTTCTTTGATTTCAAATGGAGTGTCTCCATTCCACCGAACGCGAACGAGTCCATAGGCTCGATTGCCAAGCGATGACCACCCCCGGTTGGTCATGCCTACGTAGAGGTTTCCTTTGGGATCAAAAGTGAGTCGAAAGACAGCCGATGGAAATTTGTCGAGAAATCGAAAGCAGGCGCCCTGGTATTCACCTCCCACTTTTTCCAAAAAAACGCGGTTCACTTCCACATTGGTAAATTCCCCAATGAGCAGTTGTCCATCGAAGGGTCCGAATCGACCTTGCTGGTCAATGACCTGGATATCGGTAGCGCTACGGCCGACTTTGTTGTAGGGCAGCCAGACAGCTGGTGGGACCAATGTCGGGATTTGTCCCAGCGCTTCTGGATAAAGGATCTGCTCAGGTAGTTCCAGGTCCATATGGATAGGGGACCCTGGCAGTTTCTGTGAAGCCATGCCATCCGGGTTGCCATAAAATACTCCTTTTCTAAGATGGTGGATTGGAGTTGTGGGCATCCAGGTTCCTTGCTGATCGGAATAGAACATATCACCTTCAAGATTTACGCCCATACCTGATGGCGAGCGCATTCCACCTGCCTGTGGTGAGAGAGAGCCATTCTGTTTTAAGGTGAGAGCCCATCCCCGCCAGGCTGCATCGTTATCGGTATGATCCCCCATATCAATGTTGGTTGTGATCCAAAGCCGACCCTCTCCATCTCTTTCTGGACCATAAGTATAACCATGGTATGCCCCCGATACATTCCAACCCGAAGCAGCGGTTAAATACTCATCGGCTACATCGTCTCCACTTAAATCGCGAAGCCGTGTTACCTCTGTCCTCTGAGCAACCAGGAAGCTGTCTCCGTCTTCGATGATCCCCAAAGGCTCGTGTAAGCCGGAAGCAAACCTCTTGTAGGTTATGTCCTCGTGAGAATTTCCACCGACTCCGTCGATGAACCATACCTCTCCTTTTCGAATTGTGACAGCCAACCGACCGTCGGATGTCCAAGTCATCCCCCCGACTTCCAGTGGGATGCCAGCCCCGGGGTGCCAATTCTTAGCTCGGGGTGCCGTTGGAGAGCTGGCAGTAAGTATTTCGAAACGATTGTAGTAATCCTCGGCCAGTACCCCGCAGGATAATAGGGTCAGGAAAATGATGACGCGAGTTACCATTGGTAAATAAATGTTCGGGTCATGGGGTCGTTGTCGTTTATTTCAGTCCTTTTAATCTTTCGTGGATGATTCAATCTTTTGTCATCGAGTTGACCCAATCTGGAATAGTGGACAACCCTGAGCATTCCAGTTTCTCCCGAATCCAATTTGTGAGGTGTAAAGCGCTCTATCAATTCCGCTTCTTTGAATTTTAATATGAATTCGGGAATGCCTTCCTTGTCCAATCGGTAACCCTGGAATTGGCTGAGCGGCTTTCTACTCGAGGCCGGCCACTTGGCGAGGTCGTGCCCTTGTGGTTTTCCAAACTCCGGAAAACGAGAAAACCACGTATTGTAAGCATCAAAAAACCGACCCTTCCACATTTCTGCTGGTTGACCAGACTTTCCATCAATAGCGAGGTGAATCCCATCCGGAAATCCTACTAGTATTGCATGTGTTCCAACGTCCTGCAAAAATGTACGTTGGATCACAGGCTGCTCTATAGGTTTGATTTCGAATTGGGTCGAATTCTCATTGTGAAACCCTTCAGGAATCCCCTTACCATTATTGGCAAATGAGTAGATCGCTGAAATTTGGGCCAAAGTGTTTCCTCCGAGCACCTCGTTGTTGGATGCTTCGCCGTTTGGCCAGAAGGACGGCATCAGCGTGTTGGTTCGGTAACTCGATGGATCTATCAGGTATTCATAAAACCATCCTGGCTGTAGCCTTTCATTAATATTATCTAAATTTAGTGCTCTAATTCCCAATGAAATTCGGTCGCCCCAATCATGGCAACTGATGCAATTGAGCCCACCCTGAGTGCCAAGTAATTTGCGACCTACTTCCTTGTATCCAGAACGTAATTTTGGTTCATCGGAGATTTTATCTTCGTTGGATAGTTCTCTGCTTAGAGTCGTAACTGATTCACCAAAATCTGGCATTTGAGTTTTTAGATAAGCTCGAACAGTCTTATTGCCGATTAGTGCTTCGTTGAGCCATTTTGGCTGAAGCTTGCGACCGATGTCTGTGAGAGGCGGTGGATAACGGCCCACGTCCCCCAGGTCATGATCTCCAGCGAAATAAACTTTTCGCGCTAGGTCTGGTCCACCAATGCCGTTTCGATCATGACAGGCCAGACAATTCAATGTCTGAAGGCTGGTGAGTACTGGTGCCTGGGAAATTGCAGCATTTAGAAACTCATCGATGGATTGGATCTGGTTTTCGCTAAGATTATAACTTGGATGATCATCCGATTGCGAAATGTCAGAAAAATGCTTATTGATGGGCAGTAGTTTGTTTGTTCGTCGTTCTTCCTTATTTAGTGAATCGTGACAAGAACTACAATTTCGCAGCTCCACAATTTCCCCACCAATTTCAGCCAGGTCTTCATGGGTTTGAAATTTAGCAATCGAGGGATATTCGGTAGAATCTCCATTTTGATGATCCAGGAGAAAAGCAGTCAGATCCCCGCCGTCTTCTTTATCCAGTTTGAACTTAGGCATTCTGGACTGAGGCCAAAAGTTATGGGGTGTGTATAGAAATGCAGAGAGAGAATCAAAATCATATTTTTTCGAGAGATTCGTCAATGGAATGTGAGGATAGGTGAATTCACTCTCGTCAGGTTGGCCCCCTGCGGGATGGAAATCGGGGGAAGGCTCGTGACAAGCAACGCATCCGAACTCGTGATACAATGACATGCCTCGTTCTGCGTTCACGAATCTGAAGGCCTTGGGGGTTTTCTTTGCTGGCTTTAATGATCCGAGGTAATGCGTGACCGCTTCGATTTCTTCGGCCCTTAAATGCGGCTGTGGCATGACCGTGCCTGGCTTTGTTTTAGAAGGATCCTTTAGAAACGCTTTCACCCAATCGGAATTGTTTCTCTGCAGGAGACCTCGCAAGTCCGGACCCTTTCGACCTGGTAATCCCGTTGGTTGGTCGTGGCAGTTTACACAACCTAGCTCGTTAAACAGTATACGCCCACCTTCTAATGATGGCTCTTTGGAATGGAACCGCTCATAACCGATGACTAATGGATGGCTTTGGGCTTGGCACAACAAAGTTGATAACAACCAAGTAATCCAAAATAAAATTGTTTTTAGGCCGTTTCGTCGAGGCATTCTACGATGTAATCTCGTGACTTGTTGATAGCTGAAGTAATTTCGGGGATCGTTGGCAGAATTGGAATGCCACGAGGAACCGGGTGCATAAAGATTTCAACGAGCCCGCTGTAACGGATGTCGCGTAGAGCGGACACGATAAGCCGATAGTCCAGGCCGCCTCCGTAACCGGGGAGTTGCTGCATTTCAATTTCCTTCGGTTGTTTTTCAAATATGCCAGCCGAGTGCTCCTGGAAATACATGAATGGAATATTCGCGTCTCCCAGGTCGCGAATCAGATTTGGAATATCTGATTCCCATTCGTGTAGATGGTGCGGGGCAAAGGCGATACCCAGGTTGGGGCTTTGGTTAAACTCAGCGAAATAGCGCAACGAATCAGGATGATGGAGACATTGCTTGATGTGGTTTTCCAAAGCGATAGTGATGCCTGTTTCCTCCGCTTTGGCGACATGCGGTTTCAATTCTTCCAGCATCTTTTTTACCTGGGCTTTTGCCTCAGCACCAGAAGGTTCTGAATCGGGATATTTCCCAGATCCAGTTACGATAATTTTTCCGCCGTACTGTTGCAGCCAGACCATTTCTTCCTGAAGCCCTGTTGGACCGAGCGGATAGCAGGTGGACATGCTGATTTTAGCGTCGTGCTTTTCGAGTAAGGCTTGGCATGCTGCGTCGCCCATTTCGGTGATCTGTTCTCGCTGGTTTCCGTGAACCTTCCGCCAGATGTCAATGGACTCAGCCCCTGTTTTTTTAATTTCAGGAAGAATATCCGCCAAAGCCATTTCCCCATACATGGCGGAGTTGAGAACGTAACGTAGATTGAAGGTAGATTGTGTGCAGCTAAGGACACTGGGAGCGAGTGCAGCGATTCCCAGGGTCTTACAGGCAGTTCGGCGGTTCATGACACAGCCGTCTCAAGTCTGGATTTAGCTTCTGCTTCAAGCAGCTCAAGCCAGGCACCCATGTAGAACCCGTGATCGTGGTAGGTTCGGCCAGAGATCAGGTTACCATCGATGACGCAACCTTCGTTAACGAATGTACCTCCACATGCCTCAAGGTCGAACTGGCATTTGGGAACCGTTGCCATACGACGACCACGGACACAATCCGCATAGGCAGGAATTTCAACGCCATGGCAAACGGAGGCGATCGGTTTGTTTTGGGCAAAGAAATACTTGGTCATACGCACCAGATCCTCGTCGTAACGGATGTACTCCGGGGCTCGTCCCCCCGAAAAGAAAATGCCGACATACTCTTCTTCATTTACCTCGGCGAAGGACAGATCGGCATCGATGGAATAACCTTCCCACTCTTTGGTGATAGTCCATCCCGGTTTTACTTCGTGCAGCACCATCTGATACTTCCGCTTCTCCGGAGCAATGACAACCGGTTGAAATCCAGCTTCAATCAAACGGTAGTAGGGGTATAATGTGTCGACAGTTTCGGTGGCGTCTCCGACAACGATGAGAACTTTTCCTTTGGATTCTTTCATGGGGCTTTTGATTAAGGTTTAATAAATGGTAACTACTCAGGTGTTCAAGGCAACGGGATCTTCCGCGTAATTAAGCGGGTCAATAATCCGGGGGCAAAAC
>JAQBYJ010000137.1 GCA_027622555.1 Verrucomicrobiota bacterium | reverse complement strand
AAAGGCGGTAGCATACCCCCTCAGAAACCCGGTTTCCTGCCGGAACATATTCCGGAATCGGGGGATGTAAGTAGACCCCGGGCGGTCGCCGAAAGTGGCAAACTCGCTTAGTCCCTCAAACTCCGCCCGAACCTTTGTATTGTAGTTATGAAAGGCTACAAATTTTCCCATCAATTCATTGTCATTGCCCAATCCCTTCGGGAAGCGGCTTGATATTGAATTCATTAGGATGAGATTGGTGTTCAGGGCGGAGGCATTGACGAAAATGATCTTCGCGTAGTATTCGATGACTTCCTTGGTTTGGCTGTCAATGACCCGCACCCCGGTCGCTTTTTCATGCTTTTCATCGTAGATAACGGAATGCGCAACCGAATGGGGCCGCAGTGTAAGATTTCCGGTTTTCTCCGCCCAGGGCAGAGTGGAAGAATTGCTGCTAAAGTAGCCACCAAATGGGCAGCCGCGCTTACAGAGGCGTCGGCTCAGACATTGAGAGCGGCCTTGGGCGAGCTGCGTTGGCGTCGATTTTGTCAAATTGGCGAAACGAGAGGCGATTAGATGCCGCCCTTCGAACTTCTCTTGCAGTGTTTCTTTGAAGTGATCCTCCACAGCATTGAGTGGATTCGGAGGCAGGAACTCCCCGTCGGGCAATTCGGCGAGTCCGTCCTGGTTTCCGGATATCCCGGCGAACGATTCAACATGGCTATACCAGGGAGCGATGTCCTCGTAGCGAATAGGCCAGTCGACCGCAAAGCCATCCCTGGCAGGACCTTCGAAATCGTATTGGCTCCAGCGCTGCGTTTGCCGGGCCCAAATAAGCGACCGGCCGCCGACCTGGTATCCGCGTATCCAGTCAAATGGCTTTTTCTGAACGTAAGGATGCTCGTTGTCCTTAACAAAAAAATGATCTGAATCCTCTTGCCACGCGCCCGCTCGGCTGAGGATCGGATTGGCCTCGCGTGTGGCGTGAGGGATTTCACCGCGGTGTTCGAACTCGTAGGGCATTTTATTGGCGGTCGGATAATCCACGATGTGCTTCACGTCGCGACCCCGTTCGAGAACCAGGGTCTTGAGCCCTTTCTCCGTCAGCTCCTTGGCCGCCCAGCCACCGCTGATTCCGGAACCGATGACAATGGCATCGTAGCTTCGTTGCTTAACGCTGTCTATATTCGTGTTAGCCATTAAATTTCCCCTCCCAGTTTGCTTGCAGGATAATAGCCATCGTAAGGATCCGGTATCATTTTATGCGGAAGCGCCTCAGTCATAACGTATTTGGATTCTAGATACCCTTGTATCGTCCGGTCCTTGGTGATCTTGAAAAATGCCTGTAAATCCGGAGTGGTGTCAGGGCTTTTACTCAAGCTATTGAGAGCCTCAACTCGAGTATCGGCGTCGCACATAGTAAAAGATTGGCCAACGTGTTTTTCGGTAAAGGCGTCCAAGTTATGCAGGCCCGCGTAAAAGGCGGTCTGCTCTTCTTCACTGTGACAGTCGTTCACCATCAGTAATACAAAGCGATCAACGGCCAACGCTTTTGCTCCTGGAGTATCCGTCGCCGGAATCAGCGTATCGACGACTAATTGCAATAGGCTTTCCTCCTTGGGGCCAAACGTGGTGCTTGTTGGAATGGATAGACTGGAAGCCTGCCCAAGCAGTGAATGTTTGAGGAGGACCATTCCTCCTGAGAGCAAGGCAGTTCTCTTAATGGCTTGTCGACGGCCCATAAGCCTGGAGGCTGTCCAGATAGTTCGGTCTTCTCTGGTTTTCATGTCATTTCTTTAATTTGTTTTCGACTCCGAGCGCAGCCACCGTGGCGGCGCCATAATCGCCAATGGATTCGCCGAGCTCTGCGGGAACGATTGTACAAGCCTTGCAGGTTTCAGCCATCGCTTCCTTCAAAATGGATTCTTCGATGGAAGTGCGTAGTAGCGGTTCGCAACGAGCGAAAATCGACCCCAGGATAATTCTTTCGGGATTCAGGACATCAATAAGAATCGCCAATCCTTGGCCAAGCTTGTGGCCGCACTCTTCAAGCACAGACAACGAAAGAGGGTCTCCTTGACGCGCTGCCTCGGCTATGTCTTTTGCGCTGGGTTCTTGCGGCAAAAGAGGACTCGGATTCGTTCTTTGCCTGTCCTTTGCCAGCATAGCGATTCCCGCGCCCGAAGCGAATCCTTCAAGACATCCTGGCTTTCCCCGTACCGGTGGTCCCGTTTCTGAAACACGAATGGCTCCGACTTCACCGGCTAAACCGGTCTTTCCTCGATGGAGCTTTCCATCGAGTATCAAACCGGCGCCCAGTCCCGTTCCGAAAGTCAGAAAGATGAGATCGTCGCAACCACGACCCGCACCGAAACGCCACTCCGCCAATGCACACGCGTTGGCGTCATTTTCGCCAAACACCGGTACCCCGAATGCTTCCTTCAAGGAAGAAATGATCGGAAATCCATCCCACAAGGGAAGATGCGGGGCATGCCGCATGCATCCCGAATGAACATCATACATTCCTCCAACGGAAACCCCGACTGCTTCTGGAGGGCTTCCTGCTTTTTCGATCCAAGCGCGGGCAATCCCGACGACACGATCGATCGGGTCAACTGGATCACATTGAATTCCCGTGGGGAATCGCTCGACTTCGATGACCGAAGCTGTGCATACGTCGAAACGCGAGACGCCCATTTTGGTGCCTCCGATGTCCACGCCGATATACCAGGGCGATGTCATTCGATCGTCCAATGCTAAGTCGACTGATGCAAAGACGCGAGGGTCCTTTCAATCAGCGTTTTGGTGAGCCGAATTCCTTCCATTTCCGGCGTTTTACTTCCTTCGTATTCGATTCCAATATATCCCGAGTATCCGGAATCTGCCACAATCTTCAATATGCGGCGGTAATCCGTATTTACTTCGTTCCCTTGCGCGTCAAAATCATGCGACTTGGCACTGACTCCTTTGGCGAACGGCATCAGATCAGCCACTCCCTGGTAGCGGTCATACTCCAAGCCAATGTCGTCTTCCCGGTAGACCGAATCGTTTTCGTAGGGCTCTTTGTCCAGAGCGTATCGCTCAGAATTGCCTCGATTTCTCGCTACATAGAAATTTCCAAAGTCTGGCAAGGTGCCGCAGTTGTCCAGGCCAACGCCAGAGATTACGGAAGCGAGCCAGGCTCCATTGGAAGACAGTCCACCATGGTTTTCGACAATCACATTGAGTCCGTGCGGCTGGGCAAAGGTGCAAACCCGGCCAAGACCATCGATACAAAGCTTCCTTTGTTCTTCCGAACTGATTGATGGATCGGAGGCCGCGTTGACCCGAATCGAATGGCAACCGAGAAACTTGGCGGCTTCTACCCAGGCGTAGTGTCCCTCAACGGCATTACTCCTCAGCGTATTATCAGGATCTCCGAGGTTCCCCACATGGTCGCACATGATGAGGAGACTGGTAAGACCGAGATCATCGGTTATCCGTTTGACTTCGGTCAAATAGGCCTTGTCCTTTGGCTGATCTCCAAGCCTGGGGTGTTCGACAAAGGCGAATTGACTGGACCATTCGATGGCATTGAAGCCGAAATTCTCCCGGGCTATGCGCGGGAAGTCAAGGTTGTCCAACTCTCCGGCCTTTAGGGCGCTGTGCAGCGACCACTGAGCCAAAGATATTTTAAAACGTGGCTTCATTTCGGATACATTCTTAGAGGATTTCTTATTACTACATGCGGCAAAAGCGCAACTGCCCAGAAAAGCGGCGGAGGATTTAAGGAACACTCGACGGTTGGTTGAATAATTCATTGTATTAATATAATTGTTTATAGAGTTTCTTTTTCGATACACCAGAAAGCGATCAGGTGGTAGATCATCATCTGCATATCTTCCACGCGGCCATAGTGCTCATCGGGCAACACGATGGGCAGGGTCGCCAAATCGGACATCCGCCCGCGCTTGGAGCTGGTAATGGAAACGGTGGTCAGTCCCTGCTCTTTGGCCCACTCGAACGCTTTCACCAGGTTCGGTGAGTTTCCGCTGACGCTTCCGCTGATTAATACATCTCCCGGCTGGGCGAAATTTTCCAACTGCCTGACAAATACATCCTCATAGGCGTAATCGTTTCCTAAGGCGGTGAGCCAAGCGGCATTGTCGTTTAATGTGGTCACGCGGATACGCTTATTCAGGGCATCCGAAGCGCCTTTTCCCAAATCGCAGGCCAAGTGCGATGCGCTGGCCGCGTTCCCGCCATTTCCACATAAAAACAGCTGCTTGTCCTTGTTAAGAGCATCTTCGACAATGCCTATAAAGGCGTCGATTTCGCCAATAGGAAGCGCCCGTATAAGTCGCACTTCCGCATCCAAGTAATTATTAATCCAAATTTCGCTAGTCATTATATTATTTTCTATTTTTGGGGTATTCGGGGTTAGGCCGCGGCATAGGAGCGTTCACATTTTCTCGCCAAGCGGTTAGCAATTGTAGAAGCTCTTTCGTTTTTTTCGGATTCGATTTTGCAAGATTAATCGTTTCCCCTATATTTTCTTTTAGGTTGTATAATTCCACATGATTATCCTCTAAAAACTCCAGCAATTTCCAATCACCCTGACGGATAGCGCTCACGGGCGTGGTGGTCTGATAGTAATGTGGATAGTGCCAATAAAGCTCCCGTTGCTTAAAATCAGCCTGCGGATCTTTCAAAACGGGCACCAGGCTTATACCATCAAATGCCGCAACCTGCCCAGGATCACCTTCAAGGTTTACCATTTCCAATAGTGTGGGGTAAAAATCCTGAGTAGTGATCGGGTAATCAGATGTTGTGTTGGGAGTAGTCATGCCTGGCCAACGGATGATAGTCGGTATGCGAATTCCTCCTTCATATAAAGCTCCTTTTCCGGAGCGAAGCGGAAAATTGCTTGTGACAGACTTCCCCTCCCATTCATTGATAAAGCCGCCGTTATCCGAAGTAAATACGACTGCCGTATTGTCTGCCAGGTCCAGTTCCTCCAGTTTCTTCATCAGCCTTCCTATATTTTCATCCAGACTATGGACCATAGCTGCAAAAATGGCGTTTTGGTGCGACATTCCCGACCTTAATTTTTTCTCATAATATTTTACAATATCCGCTTTGGCTTCGATGGGGGTATGCACGGTATAGTAGGCCAGATTGATAAAAAAGGATTCGTTTTTGAATCTTTCCATGATAGAGATGGCTTCATCTGTCAGGCGGTCGCCCAAATATTCCCCCTCTCTGTCAAGATTGTACGTTCCGTTTTTATCTCTTTCAAGATCAGGAACAAATCTCAGGGAATTATAAATTTCGCCCCGGTACGGGTAAAAAAAAGTGGGAGGAGAACCCCAGACCGTTGCGCCCACATTAATATCAAAGCCCTGCGTTTCGGGGAAATGCTCTCCGTCCCCGACATGCCATTTACCAAGGTGGGCTGTCACGTAGCCTTCCGCTTTCAATGCCTCCGCAATCGTTACTTCGTCCAATGGCAGATTTGAAGATACATCCGGAGGAATCAATTTTTTATTAAATTGGGAATTAATGGCGGCTTCCCGCCAGATGGTCATATTGAGTCTCGCAGGAGATTTGCCGGAAAGCAGGGATGCCCGTGTCGGTGAGCAGATAGATGCGGCAGCATAAGCATTGGTGAATTTTTGACCTGTGGCAGCGAAAGCATCAATATTGGGGGTTTCGTGCAAGTCGGCACCAAAACAGCCCAGATCCGCCCAACCCAGGTCGTCAACGATTATCAGGAGAATATTTGGACGCTTGTTTTCAGAATTATTTTGAGCCAATACATTATGGCATAAAATAGTTCCTAAAAAGAATAGGAGCAGCTTTTTATTATGATTCATTGTGTTTATTCTTCGTTAATTGGATTTGATACCGTTCATATCAATTTGTTTTTTAAGTGGACCAGATGACTACCATTCCAAGGTCGGTCTTGTTTGCCTGATCGGAAAGTTCACAGTCGCTCGAAGATCAATGCCTTGATATCAGGCATCTCCACTCCGGGCTTCTCCACCACCCTCAGTTCCAGCGAGTGAGTTCCTTTCTCCAACACCAGTTCGCCCGCATCCAGATCTTTCCACTCCCGAGACAAATAAGCGCCTTGATTTTCAATCACCTGTTCCGCCGCAGCATGAGGTGCACTCACCCAGGGATCCTGAACACGAATGTCTAACGACGCGCTTCCCGCGCTGAGGCGAAACACCGAACCGACTCCGTCCTCGGGACAGGCATACCGAAGTCGAACCCGATACCGTCCACTCGAAACCACCTTGATTGACCGGGCCGCGTACGCTTTTGGATCCGACCAGCGGTCAATCCACTGATTTGCAAATCCCTGCCTCCCACAATAATCGATCCCTTTTCCCATTCCCGGATATATATC
This sequence comes from Verrucomicrobiota bacterium, assembly GCA_027622555.1. Taxonomy (NCBI): domain Bacteria; kingdom Pseudomonadati; phylum Verrucomicrobiota; species Verrucomicrobiota bacterium. Next base: position 6,492 of record JAQBYJ010000137.1, on the reverse strand, counting down.
CAGTTCATGCGCCTTCAATGTCACCGTAGGCCACTCCTTATAGCCAATCGGAACCGGCAAAAGCACTGGCTCCTCATCCGTCGCTTCCGCCGCCCAATCCCGGTAAGCCTCGATCAGCTCGCCATGGATTTCCGGCAGGGTCCTGGCCAGATTATTCTTTTGACCAGGGTCCTCAATAAGATCGTGCAACGTCGTCTCCGTCGCGCGATAGCGCCTAGTTCTAATCGACCATGTCTCAGGATTGCGCCAAATAAACAGATTCCGTTCGGGCATTTGGAAATTATCCCGTCCGTAGAGAAGCGGTGTCACATCCATCCCGTCCAACGGCAGCGTCTTGCTTTCCAGGTTCTCCACGCCGGCGATCCGGCATAGCGTCGGCAGCAAGTCGACATGCGCCACATTCGGTTTTATAACCGTGCCCGCCCGGATTCGTTCCGGCCAACGTACGAAAAGCGGTACGCGCACGCCGCCTTCGTGGACACTGGCTTTCCAACCAAGCATTCCGTCATTGAATCGCGAGCCATTCGGGCCGTTGTCCGTCAGGAAGATAAAAACAGTCTCGTCCAAGATTTCCAGCGCTTCCAGCTTCGCGAGTAAACGGCCCATATTCTCATCCAAATTTTCGACCAGCGCATACATCGTCCGGTCGAAGGGATCTTCCACGTCCGTTCGATCTACCCACTGCCTCCACTTGTCCAATGGCACACTCGCCGGCGTGTGCGGTGTGTTGTAAGGAATATAACAAAAGAAGGGGCTCTCATTCGCCTCGTGCTCGCGCTCGATAAACTCAATCGCGTAATCGGTAATAATATCCGCGATAAATCCACGCGCCTGGAAAGAGGAACCGTTTCGTTCCAGGATCGGATCAAAATAATCGTTCCAATGCCCGCCGCAGAAACCCACGAATTCATCAAAGCCCTGCGCGTTCGGGTGGTACGGCCAGTGGGCGCCGTTGTGCCACTTGCCAAAACATCCCGTGGCATATCCGGCCTCCCGCAAGAGCTCGGCGATCGTCACTTCCTCGCCCCGCATGAATTCATAGCCGCGTGTTACACCTGTCACTCCGGTGCGGGTCGGATAGCGACCGGATAACAACGCGGCGCGCGTTGGAGCGCAGACCTGTTCCACGAAAAATCTCTCGAACCGCGCTCCCTCATTCGCGAGGCGGTCCATGTTCGGAGTGTCGATCCAAGGGTTCCCGTTGATCGACAAATCTCCGTAACCCTGGTCGTCCGTCATAACCAGCACGATGTTCGGACCCGCACCATACACCCCCGTCACTATGAGCAAACATAAGAAAAAGTATTTATGCATAACAAAAGACATTCACCGGTTTTCAGTTAAATTTATTCAACAAGCCTTGCAGTTGGGCCTTCATCTCTTTGAGCCGGGTCTTCTGTTCCGGATTATTCACCAGATTGTTCAATTCCCGCGGGTCCGCAACAAGGTCATAGAGTTCATCCAGGCCATTGGGATCGCCATGGTCGTCCGCTTCGAGGTAGTGAATGTACTTCCATTCGGGCGTCCGGACTGCCTGCCAGGGGGCCGTGCGCGGCGCGACTTTTTCCAGAAAATATTCGGCCAAAAACGCATCTCGCCAGGGAGCGCGAGCATCTTTCAAAAGCGGTACAAAGGATTGGCCATGCATGGGGATGATGGATTCCACGCCTGCCAGGTCCAGCAAGGTGGGGGCAAGGTCAATATTGACAACTAAGGCGTCGTTCCGGCTTCCCGGCTTAATGAGCTTCGGAAACCGGACCACCAACGGCACCCGAAGGGCCTCTTCGTAGGCCCACCGCTTAGTGTTTATCATGCCATGCTCCCCCATCAGGAATCCGTTGTCGCTGGTAAAAATGAATACGGTGTTGTCGAGCTGTCCCGTCGCTTCAAGGGCGGCAAAGAGTTGACCGATGCCTTCATCTACCGAGGCCAGGCTACGCAGCTGGTCGCGCACGACCGATTGAGGATCACTCCCTCGGTTGCGACGCGGTTCGCCAGGTTCGGGAGCCACGCCTTCCAGTTCCAGCGGATTGTATTTTTCCACTTTCCGCAACAGGACCGGCTTCCCCTGAATATCAGACTCTACTTTTTCAGGCAGCGCAAAATCGTAGTCGCTATAAAGCGAATCATCTCTTGGAGCCGGCAGGAAGGGATTATGTACCGCCTTGTGCGAGAGGTAGAGGCAAAACGGTTTGCCATGAGGCTTCCTGACGAATTCAACCGCCTTCTCATTGAGAAAGTCCGTCATGTAGCCATCCAGTTGCCGCCGATTGCCATTTTCATTCACGACTCCATCAATATAGATGCCTTGGCCTTTAAAACTGATCCAGGTGTCGAAACCCGGCCTTCTTGAGTCCTCGAGCCCCATGTGCCATTTCCCAATGAATGCCGTTTCATATCCGGCCTCACGCAATTGACGTGGAAAGGTCATCAGCGTGTGGCTAATCACATCCAGACCCAGCTTGTCATTATTGATAACCCGATGCTTGTGAGGATAAAGGCCGGTCAGGAAACTCGCCCGACTTGGCGAACACAGCGGTGTGGTCACAAAGAAGTTGTCGAACGTTACCCCCTCCCTTCCGATTCGGTCGATATGGGGAGTCTTAAGGACCGGATGCCCTGCATATCCCACATAATCCCAGCGCTGGTCATCGGTGATAACGAACACCATGTTGGGTCTGGAATCAGCCGCGTGGATCAGACAAAAAAGACCGTTGAAGCATAGTAGGACTGACAAGATGCGACACATATTCATTTAGTTTTTGATTTTGTAGAAGTTTCGGGAGAGCCAATTGTATGTATCAGAATAATAGACACACGATTGGAAAAAGCTCCCCCGGAGAATCCGGGAGCGCTTACTAACTCATGAAGCTTGTTTAACTAGAACCTGAAAGTATTCGTGAGAAATATTTGTCTTTCCGAAGGCAATCTAATAGAATCCACATTCCCTAGCGGGTCGATCGCAATGGGAATGAAATCATTGGAGCCGCCTCCAATCAGGTTTTTCACATTCAACTGTACAATCCAATCAAACTTGTTGTCGAAGATCGGCCGTTGGTACGTAACCCATACGTCCGCATTGAACTCAGTATCTCCAAAATACGGATTGAAAATATCCTGAACCCGGTCTCCGTTTTCATCGAGAACAACGGGGTAGCCAATGGCGGACTTGTCTTGCCAGCGACCGGCGCCCCCGAAAGTTACCCCCTTAAGGAATCCCTCTTTGAAACGGTAGGTTGAAATCAGGTTCCAACGCCATTCCCGTTGCTCCAATGCCTTTGTGCCGTCTTTGGCCAACTCGGACCGAATAAAAAACATCACATTGTCATCCCAACGACTAAGATAGGTGCTGGTGTCACCGACACTGCGGAGGTCCTGGACCGTGTCCAACCCAGCGCTGATGATATTGGACCGTATCGTTTCAGCCAATTCCAGTACCCCTGGTCCGGTGTTGCTTCTGATGGTCTCCTGCTGGGCAATATTGAACATGACGTTCCAATTGTCGGTTATCGCTCCCGCAAGTTCAATCTCCATGCCCTCGGAGACAAAGTCAAAAGTGGTGGTCAAACCTTCGATCGGTGTGCTGTCAGAACTGGTTCTGCCCACCGTGCGATCCAAGGAGAAATTCCAGAGGTCTCGCTGGGCTTGCGGGACGATATTGAAGAGTGCGTTAAACAACTGGTCATAACTCGTAAATCCGGCTTCAGTCGCATTGTCTATTTCGCTCAACAAGCCACCGGAAGCTTCCCAGTCGGACAAAAAGGTATACCAATCACCCTGGGATCCGACCCATCTATTGAGGTTGTTCACGCCTCCGGCGAGGCCTGTGCGGGCGGCATTACTGGAAGTTTCATACCAGTTGACACGCATGGAAAGTCTACGATCAAGCAGATCGACCGAAAAGCCATACTCTTCGCTAACACCGTTGGGATTAGCAAGGGTATTACCCCAAAAATCCCGACTGATTCCGCCCAATGGCTGGAAGGTCTCCGAATCGAAATAATGCACCCGAAGGTCCATGCCGAATGGGAGATCACCGAGCCATGCCTCCGGATACTTTACCACCACGCTTGTTGTTTTGGTTTCGCCCTTTTCTTTGAGATTGGCATCATCGGGCAAGATGAATTTTGCAAAATCGAGCGTTCCGTCGGATCCTCTGTTTGATTCGGCCTCAAAATTCGTGATCTCATCGTTACGTATGGCAAAGATGGTGACAACATGGTCTTGGAGCCAGTTGCTCTGTAACAGAAAGGCATCTGAACTGATTTCCGACCGCCTGAGTGCAGAATTTTGAGTTGCTAAACGGTGTCTGTAGAATGCCGCGCTTCTAACCTCTTTGGCACCATGATCCCAATAAAAGGATTCGAAGGGTACGTTTGGAATATCTTCCGGGACGGATAAAGGCGCCGAAAACTTAACTCCGCCGGGATCGCTCGCTGCGAGAGCAGAGGGACCCACATAGACCCTTTGTTGGCCCTGGGGTCGGCCATCACCCCAACGTCCATTTAAAATATCGGGGCCCAAGGCATCCACTTCGTCGCTCGCAGAATCGAGCCGATAGTTCATGTTTCTAGTATCACTGGTGTAATCTTGAAACAAACCAGTTAGAGTATGGCGGCCAAGCCACTTTCCCCAGTCTTCGCCAATGCTATCCATGAAATCATGAGTAAAGAAAGCAGTTGCCCTGAACGTCTCCGTCTCCAATTTATTGTCGTTCGAGGACATGTTCGATTGAAGGAAAGGCCTTCCAATATTGGGGTTTGGCAGCAAATCATAAGGAACTGGACCCGGATCATTGGGCCAGACGGCTGGTATTGGAACAAATTCATTTAAGTCGATTCTCAATACTCGGCTGGCGCCAGTCGCATAGGGCGTTTTTGAAAAGACATCGAAGCTTTGCCGATTGAAGGCCATTTCAAAGCCTGCCTGCCCGCCCAAAAGCTGTTGCTCGAGTACGAATTCGGATACATCGAAATCCGTCTCTACCCGAGTCGTTCTCCCGCTGTACAGATGATTGACGAAATCGAACGTGTCTCGGTCTTGCAGGGTGGGCTGTCGAAAACCGGGTAGTGCTCCTATGGCCTCTTGAGCACCGGATATTCCTGATATGGTACTTGTCGTCGACTTAAAATCGTATCGGCGCATGGGACCGGGAAAACGATTGCGCGGCATGAAAGCCTGAGCCCCAAAATACGAAGAAGGTGATTGGGAGTTGGGTTCAGGGAAGACGGTGTAGATGTTAATAAAACCGGAAATACCCCGTGGAGTATCTACTACCGATGGGATCACGTCGTCGACACTGTCTAGTCCATGCATCGTTACTTTTGGCCCCCAGTTTCCGCCGTCCGCCGGGGCTAGGAATCTGGTGGGTAGGTCTGCCACCGAATCGACGCCGCCGTAATTACCAATGAAATCGGCGGGATCGATCGGGTTGAACCAGTATGCGTATCCGACTGCGGGAGGAATTATATCGGGTGGCGTCCCTTCTGTATCTCCTGACTCGAAATTGCCCCGGAACGTAGTAGATCCAATAAATCCATCTTTCGTTCCCTCGTTAAGCAACCAATTCCACGCCAGATAAACTCGCCTCTCATCCTGGAAGGCTTCTTCTTGTCGGAATCGCTCATTCTCGTTCAGAAGATTCACGCGCAGTGAGAGGCGATTGTTAAAAAATGAACGATTTACATCCACTGTTGCGCGGGTGGATCCAAAATTCGACACCCGGAATCGAACCTCGTTGAAATCTAGCCCGACAACAGGTGCGTTGGGAGTGTTTTCGATAACTCCTCCGGGAGATCCCAAACCGAATAAAACCGAGTTCGGGCCGCGATTGATTGTCACCATTGAGGTATTGTAGGAATCGAAGGGGATATTGGTTTTGAAGTAACTTCGAGTGAGCTCGGCTTCTACAAGGCCCCTGACACGCTGAGCTCCCTGAGGGTTTACGCGCGAAGCGTTGGCATTAAAGTTACTAGACGCCTCGGTAGCGCTTGAATAGTTTCCAAGTGGCCCTGCAACTTCTATGTTTGCCGCATATACGAGCAGAGAGCCGGCATCCGTGGCGGAGAGATCCTCCAGAACTTGGTCTGTGAAGATCGAAATCGACGCTCCAATGTCACTAAGGTCTGTCTTGATGCGGGTACCCGCAAGCGTTGAGGTAGCCAAATAACTATCTTGAACACTCTCCACACTGAAAGGAGAGAGTTCATATACTTGGTCATCTTCCTGTGCGCTTACATGCCCCTGCGAACTGGCAAAGGCAAGCGTGAGCACAGCGGCGAGTGTTTTGAAAAAAATATTCAGTTTAGTTTGATTCGGGGTATTCATTTCAGGTTCTTTTAGGGTTTGTTGTTCTAATTCCGGTTTAGATTAAGAAAGATAACGGTAACTACTCAGGTAGCTCCACCGTGGCGCTACCATTGACTTAAAATAAAACGAGTGGTGGTATTCATGACTTCATTATATAGTCTGACCAAGGGACTATGTAATGGT